>QMPB01000069.1 GCA_003648395.1 Bacteroidota bacterium | reverse complement strand
GATTTTGTAAAAGGTGAAGTACTCTTAATTGATAAAGAGCTTGGTTGGACATCTTTTGATGCAGTGAAGAGCATTAGAGGAAGTTTGCAAAAAACTCATAATGTAAGGCGCTTTAAAGTTGGTCATGCTGGAACTTTAGACCCTTTGGCAACAGGTCTTCTGCTTATTTGTACTGGAAAAGCTACTAAAACCATTGATAGTCTTCAGGCTCAAGAAAAGGTATATACTGGTAGTATTCATCTTGGAGAAACCACAGCAAGCCTTGATAAAGAAACCGAAGTAAATCAAACGTTTCCCACAGAACATATTACAGAAGAACTACTTTTAAGTACTGCCCAAACTTTTGAAGGAGAAATTGATCAAACGCCACCAGTATTCTCTGCTTTAAAAATTGAAGGAAAACGTGCTTACAAATACGCAAGAAATCAGGAAGATGTTAAAATGAAATCTCGAAAGATTACTATATTCTATTTTAAAATTACCAAAATAGAATTACCTGAAGTTTTCTTTGAGGTAAAATGTTCTAAAGGTACATATATCCGCTCGTTAGCACGAGATTATGGCGAAGCATTAAAAAGTGGTGCTTATTTAAGTAGCCTTCGTAGGACGTTTATTGGCAATTATTCTGTTGATAATGCCATAAAAGTGAATCAAATTAAGGAAATCATACACTCACAAGCACCGCCAACAAAGTAATTAAAGAATATTTTAATAAATAGTTGACATCTGCTTTTTAATGTAGTAAATTTGCAGCTCTTTTTTGTGTCCATTTTTTGATGCAAATAATTTAATTTAAAACAATTATCTCAATGAAACTTTCTCAGTTTAGATTTGATTTACCAGAAGAATTAGTTGCTACTCATCCAAAAGAAAATCGTGATGATAGCCGATTAATGGTTGTTGATAGAAAAACTCATTCTATTGATCACTATAAATTTAAAGATATTATTGATTTTTTCGATGATAAAGATGTGTTCGTAACTAATAATACCAAAGTTTTTCCAGCTCGTCTTTATGGATATAAAGAAAAAACTGGTGCTAAGATAGAAGTATTCCTTCTTCGTGAACTTAATCGCGAAACAAGGCTCTGGGATGTACTCGTAAATCCTGCTCGTAAAATTAGAATTGGTAATAAACTTTATTTTGGCGAAGACGATGCTCTTGTGGCAGAAGTAATTGATAATACAACCTCTAGAGGTCGTACTCTACGTTTCTTATTTGATGGACCTTATGAGGAGTTTAAGCAAGTAATTGACGCTTTAGGAGAAACTCCATTACCTCTTGAGAGAGATGTTGAAGAAATTGACAAAGAACGTTACCAAACAATTTATGCTAGTAGAGAAGGTGGTGTGGCAGCTCCAACTGCTGGAATGCACTTTAGTCGCGAGCTTGTAAAACGCCTAGAGTTAAAAGGTATTGATTTCAAAGAACTGACTCTACATACCGGTTTAGGTAATTTTAGAAATATTGAAGTAGAAGATCTTTCCAAGCACAAGATGGACTCAGAACAAATATGGATTCCTCAATCTACAGTTGATGCTGTTAATGAAGCTAAAAATAATAAACGCAATGTTGTAGCAATTGGCACAACAGTAATGAAAGCTATGGAATCCTCTGTTAGTATTTCTAGCCACCTTAAGCCTTTCGAGGGCTGGACAAATAAATTTATCTTCCCTCCTTACGATTTTCATATTGCAAATGCTATGGTGACAAATTTTCATATGCCAAAATCGCCTATGATGATGCTTGCATCTGCTTATACTGGTTACGATTTCTTAAACGAAATATATAAAGTTGCCATAAAAGAAAAATATAAATTCTTTACTTATGGTGATGCTCTTCTTATTAAATAAGTAGAAATATCATATACTTAACCGTGATTAAAATGCTCAATGAGTATTTTAATCACGGTTTTTTATTTAAAAATAGTGTAATTTTGAATAATTATTTGAAAAGCATATTATTATGAGAACATTTGCTGTAATATTAGGAGGAGGAATTGGGAATAGAATGGAGAGTGATATTCCAAAACAGTTTATCCCTCTAGCTGGGAAACCTGTGATAATGCATACTATCGAGAATTTTAAAAATTTTGATCCTAAATTAGAGATTATTCTTGTTTTACCAGATGCTCATATTGCATTATGGAAAGACTTATGCAATGAATTTGCCTTTGGTGTAGAGCATCAAATTGTAAGAGGAGGTAAAGAACGCTTTTATTCTGTAAAAAATGCCCTAATACATTTACCTGACAATTCTATAGTATTAATCCATGATGGAGTCAGACCCTTGGTTAGCCATCAAACTATAGACAGAGTGCAGCAAAGAGCCATAGAGAAAGGCAATGCGATACCTTATATCGATATTAATGAATCAATAAGACGAATAGGTCCAAAAGGTAATAAATCCGTTAAAAGAGACAATCTTAAAATTATTCAAACTCCTCAAGGATTTCGTACAGCAGATATTAAATTGGCTTATGCGGCTAGATATCGCAAATCTTTTACAGATGATGCAAGTGTGTACGAAGCTAATGGTAATGAGATAGAACTTGTATTTGGAAATTTTAGAAATATTAAAATTACTAGACCTATTGATTTGGTTATTGCTGAAAGTTTAATTGATTAGACTTTGTGAGAAAATATTGAATATTAATACTTTTATTCAAAAATATATATGAGTACTTAATATTACAAATTTCTATGTCAGCCCAGTATAATACCAATTTGATATCAAAATACGCTATAAATAAATTGGAATATATTTTTCTATTAGAAGGCGAAAATTATTTGCATAGCCGTAGCTATGGAAATAATATTTAACGCAGTAATAGGGAAATATAAACGATTTATATGGCGTGTTTTGGTATTAATTTGGTATAATACTAATCAAAAAAGAAAACACCTCCTCCATCAAAGAAAACTCCATCGTAAAGTTCCACTATTTCAATATTTAACTTATTGCAATATTGTAGAATCTCTTTGTGTTGAGAATGATATTTTAAACGTCCTAATAAGTAAAGTTTGTTTTTGTAAAAACCAACACAGCCACCAAAAAAACCATGAGGGTAGCCTGCCAATATCACTTCCTTTGGGTTAATAAATAAACTATCTTCTATACTGCTAGCTACAGTATGCTCAGAAGTAATAATATGCGACTTATCCAAAACAATAGTATTACATCTTGCGTAAGATTGAGGACTTTGAAACCAAGTTTCTTTACTTGATAAGTTCATAATGGCATTGTCGGTAGTTTTACTATTCCCAACAAAAACACCATCACCATAGGCAATATTATAAGGCGTTGTTTGTGGGTGCTTTTCACCCACATTACTACTTCCAAAAGTAATATCTATTTTATATTGCTGAAGTTTATCAATTATGTATTTAGGCGTTTCTGGAGCTAATATTACAGAATTTCCCTTCTGAAAAATAAATATATCAGGATGCCCAGAAATAGCTTCATAAACTATATTTTCTGTTGAAAACAGACATAAGTCTCCAATTTCTGAAAGCCTATCTTTTGCTTCTTTTGGAATTCGTTTATCTGCTATAATCAACATGGTATTCAAAATCTTTTAGTGAGGAATCAACCTTAAACTTTACTTTACGAAAGTGATTTAACAACATTACTTTATTAGCAGCCTTAAATCCATTGGCAAAGTTTAATTGATTCTTTGCTGTAAATATTAGTGCTTGTTTATTATCTTTAGAATTATGAATAATACTTTTCAATTTCTTATTCCAAATCTGAGACATTACTTTCTCTTTAAAATGCCTCATATCAGGTCCTGCAACAAGCTCCTCATTAAGTAAATTCTCTGATGGATAAAGCCCTATTCTTATAACCTTAACATTATTATTATTGAATAATTGGAATAATTCAACACTCTGTTCTACTGCTTCCAAAGTAGTCATAGCACTATATTTCCCTTTCTTCAATAACGTATCTAAAGCCGTGCCTTTAATAACCAAAGTTGGATATATTCTAGTCTCTTTTGCGCCAAGTTCAATAATTCGCTTTGCTGTTTCAAGAGAATATTCTTTAGTATCACCTGGCAACCCAAGCATCATTTGAAGCCCAAGGGTAAATCCATAATTAATAATCATTTCTGATGCAATTTTCACATCATTAAAAGTATGCCCTCTATGTACTTTCTCTAAAACTTCGTCTATTAAAGATTGTGCTCCAAGTTCAATATTAGTAACATTATATTGCTTTAATACTCTTAGAATGTCATTGGTAATATAATCGGGGCGAGTTGAAATACGAATTCCCTGAATCTGTTTAGATACAATATAAGGCTGTACTAATTCTAAATATTGTTTTTGATTTTCAATACTAAGTCCTGTAAAAGTACCACCAAAGAATGCTAGTTGAATAAAACAATCTTCTCTTGAAATAGTCTCTAAATAATCATCAATTGTAGAAATTATCTCTGCTTCATTTACGAAATGAGATTGTCCAGTAATCTTACGCTGATCGCAATAAATACACTGGAAAGGGCAAGCCAATTCAGGAATAAATATTGGAATATTATAGTAACGCATTTTACTGACTTACTAATCCTCTACCTTTCTTATTGATAGTTTTATCCTTCAGCCCATCAGCAATAGTTCTATCTAATAGTCCATTGATAAATATACTACTACGTGGTGAACTAAAGTGCTTAGCCAGCTCAATAATCTCATTAAGAGTAACTTTCAATGGAATTGTGGGAAACTCGAAAAGCTCTGCCATTCCCATTCTCATAAGAATAAGATCCATAGTAGCAATACGGTCAAACTCCCAGTTGGTAGCCTTTTTCTCAATAATCTTGTCATATTTATCGCTACTAGCAATAGTATGACGAACAAGGTCAAGTAGAAAAACTTTATCCTCGGCATATCGTCCAACTTGTTCTCCTTTATACAATGGAGGCAACGGTTTAGCAACATCATCACCCTCTGAAAAGCTATGAATAGTAATCATTACCATAGCAAAAGACATATAGAAATCTTCACTCCACATTGAGCTTATTTCTTCAAAATATGAGCGTAACACATCATTATTGATTACGTGATTTCTCAAAAGTGCAATTACAATGTCCTTATCCAAATCGTAAGAATTTGCTTCTTTACTCATATAATTTACATAAGCCTTGCTAGAACGAAACTCATGTACAATCTTTCTAATAATCTCTTGAGCATCAGCCCAATTAATCTTAAGAGCATCCTCTTTTCTTCTAAAATCAATATTAGCATCAAGTTGATGAAGAAATTTATTGTCTATAAAACGAGTATTTGGATCTAAATCTTCTGGTGTAGGAATGTATTTGTTTTTCGATACTTCTAATGATTCTTCTGCAAAACGATGTATAGCAGTAAGAAATGACATTTGATATATGTATAAATCATATAACCTATCAAGACTTGAAATTAATTGCTTCTGTGTTTTAGCCAAATCGTTACTTTCTGACTGAAAATGGGCATATAATGCTTGAAGTGCCTTGATTCTGAGTTGTCGTCTGTTTAACATATAAAGAACTTTAAATTTTTAGAATATCTATTAAATTAATACGCTGCGAAATTAGTATTTTTTTTGACGTATTTATACTTTTTCTATTTAGTAAATTCTAAACCTACCAACACATTAATATTTAACAATTTAGCAATCCAACATATCCCTTATATTTCATCTAATGCTTTAATATTTGGATTTTCCATTTTTTTAAATTCTGATACTGTTTGTCCAGTTGTTTTCTTAAATTGATTAGATAAATATTGAACACTAGAATATCCCATCTGGAAAGCTATTTCAGAAAGAGTCAACTCGTTTTGAATTAATAAGCGTTTTGATTTTTCAATTTTGTGAGCAATAATAAATTTTTCTAAAGTTT
Source organism: Bacteroidota bacterium (assembly GCA_003648395.1). Next base: position 7,193 of record QMPB01000069.1, on the reverse strand, counting down.
GGTCTTCGTGTTCACTAAATATATTACTTAACTGTTGGTATGATTTGCCAATTTTTTCCATTAGGTAATCAGAATTTCTAATAATACTATTGTTATTATTAGCATAATGAACTAGTTCTATAACGGCAATTTTTATTTGCTCTACTATTATTTTGTTTTTATCTTCGATCTGCTTAAACTTATTCTTTTTAAGAAACGTATTAATTGTTTCGTTATCAACATCCAATGAAAAAACAATTGTACCCATATCAACCTTAATATATTCAATATTATCTTCCTTTAGTAACATTTGCAATAGCCTCTTACAGCAATTACACAGCATGTCTTGGAGATAAATAGTTTTATATTCGTTCATTGAGTAATTCATTCAAGGTAAACGCATCTAAATTAATTTCATTTATTAAAAATGATATCATCTAATCTCACGAATTACACGAATATATTATCCGCTCGCGGATAATAATTAGTTAAATTCGATTAATTCGATGACATTAATTGTATATAATTGACAAATTCATAATATGTTGTTATTAATATTTAAGATTTCAAGTGAAATTATTTGATATTATTAAGATGTATTTGCCCTTGTAATTCATTAAGCAAATGTAATTCTTTTATGAGAATATTAATTATGTTAAATATCAATTTTAGCAAATTGTAAATAATTTTTATATTAGCATTTAAAATACTACATCAACCACTAAAAAGTAAGGAAATTTTAATTCTAAATTCATTGCTTCAAATCCCTAAAAATTTCGTTTTTTTGCAGTCTAGTTTTTTGATTAATAAAACTAGACTATTTTAAGAATATTTATTATTATGATTATGAAAAGAACTATCATTAATGACTTATTTAAGTCTGAAGAGTTTAACAGAAAAGTACTTGTAAAAGGCTGGGTTAGAAATCGTAGAGGAAGTAAAAACGTAGCATTTGTTGCCATGAATGATGGCTCTTGCTTGAATAATATTCAAATAGTTGTTGATTTTGATAAACTTGGTGAAGAAGTAATGAAAGATGTGAGTGTTGGTGCTTCTTTGGCGGTGGAAGGAATGTTAATGGAATCGCAAGGAAAAGGGCAAAAAATGGAGGTTATTGCTGACAATATAAAGGTTATAGGAGTTGCTGACCCAGAAAAATATCCATTACAACCTAAAAAACACTCATTAGAATTTCTTCGTGAAATAGCACATCTGAGATTTAGAACTAATACTTTTGGAGCTATTACACGTATGCGTCATGCTATGATTTTTGCTGTACATAAGTATTTCAATGATAACGGTTTTTATAATATTCATACTCCAATAGTTACTGCTTCTGATGCTGAAGGTGCTGGTGAAATGTTTCAGGTAACAACTTTAGATATTAAAAATCCTGCTCTTACTGAAAATGGAGAAGTAGATTATAAACAAGATTTCTTTGGTAAAAAAACTAACTTAACTGTGAGTGGCCAATTAGAAGCTGAACTTGCTGCTCTTGCAATGGGTAAAGTTTATACTTTTGGACCAACTTTTAGAGCTGAGAATTCTAATACTACTCGTCATCTTGCTGAGTTTTGGATGATTGAACCAGAGGTAGCCTTCAATGATTTAACAGATAATATGGACTTAGCAGAGGATATGCTTAAGTACGTTGTTAAATATGCACTTGATAATTGCCAAGATGATTTGCAATTCTTAAGTAAAAGACTTCAAGAAGAAGAGAAAGGCAAAAAAGCCGATGAAAGATCAATGGAGTTAATAGAAAAACTTCAATCTATTGTTGATAATGATTTTGTGAGATTAACATATACTGAAGCTATTAATATTCTTAAAAATTCTAAACCAAATAAGAAAAAGAGATTCAATTACATTATTGAAGGTTGGGGTGCAGACTTACAATCGGAACACGAAAGATATTTGGTAGAAAAGCATTTCAAGAAACCCGTTATTCTTGTTGACTATCCTAGTGAAATTAAAGCTTTCTATATGAAAATGAATGATGATGGAAAGACTGTTCGTGCTATGGATATTCTTTTTCCAGGTATTGGCGAAATAGTTGGAGGTTCTGAAAGAGAATCTGATTTGAATATTCTTTTAGACAAAATGAAAACTTTTAATATCCCAGAAGAAGAGATGTGGTGGTTTTTAGATACAAGAAGATATGGTTCCGTACCTCATAGTGGCTTTGGGTTGGGTTTTGAAAGATTAATGTTATTTGTAACTGGAATGGGAAATATACGCGACGTAATACCTTTTCCTAGAGCACCAAAACAAGCAGAATTTTAAAATAATTATGTAGAAACGATGCGTGCATCGTTTCTACATAATTATTTTCTGTATTTTTACATCAAATAATAATTGCTATGCCTTATAAAAAGCCTGAAATAAAGAAACTCTATTATAGTATCGGTGAAGTAGCCGAAATATTTGATGTTAATACTTCTCTTATTCGTTTTTGGGAAAAAGAATTTGATATTATCAAACCCAAAAAAAACGCTAAAGGAAATAGAATGTTTACCGAAGCTGATGTAAATAATTTCTTTATTATTTATCATTTGGTAAAAGAAAGAGGTTTTACCTTGCAGGGAGCAAAAGAAAAATTAAAAAATAATAAAGAAGACACAATTAATCAAATAGAGATTGTAAAATCATTAACAGAAGTAAAATCATTCCTATTAGAACTTAAAGAACATATAAAACAATAACAATGGGTTATAGCCTGCTAAAAGAAGATATTAAGGAGGCATTTAAGAGCATTAGATCTCATGTGTTAAGGGCTGCTCTTACAATGGTTATTGTTGCTATAGGAATTATGGCTTTAGTAGGAATATTAACCGCTTTAGACTCAATAAAAGGTTCAATAAGCGAAAATTTTATGCGAATGGGTTCTAATACCTTCAGTATTCGCAACCTAAAGTCAGTAAATATGTCATCAAGAGGTCATAGAAGAGTAAATTATGGCCCTATTACTTATTCTCAAGCAATAGATTTTAAGAAAAGATTTGATTTTCCAGGAATAAGCTCACTGAATGCTCGGGCTACTGGTGTAGCTACATTGAAATACGAAAGTGAGAAAACAAATCCAAATATACCTGTAATAGGAATTGATAATAACTATATGCTCACAGCGGGCTATGAGTTAGAATATGGAAGAAACTTTACAGAAAGAGAAGTTCTAGGAACAAGCAGTAGTGTAATAATTGGAAGTGAAATAGCAACTAAACTATTCAAAGGAAAAACCGCCGTAGGAAATATTATTTCTATTGGTGCTGATAAATATAAAGTTGTTGGAGTACTAAAATCAAAAGGAAGTTCAATGGGTTTTGGTGGAGATAGAAATGCATACATCACACTTAGCCAGCTACGTCAGAAGTATTATAGACCCTCCATGAGTTTTACTATTAATTTTATGTCGGCAAATCAGCAGTTGTTAAATCAAGCAGTGGATGAAGCAACAGGTATTTTTAGAATGGTGCGTAAGCTTAAAATTGCTGACGAAGATAATTTTAGTATTTCTAGAAGCGATAATATTGCCGAGCAGTTAATAGATAATCTTGGCTTTTTAAGCATCGTTGCGGCTATTATTGCATTCATTACTTTGCTAGGGGCTTCAATTGGTCTAATGAATATTATGCTTGTTTCTGTTAGTGAACGTAAACGTGAAATTGGATTAAGAAAAGCTTTAGGAGCTAATAATAAAGCAATTAGAAATCAGTTTCTTGTAGAGTCTATTATAATTACTGAACTCGGAGGTTTTATTGGTATTATCTTAGGAATAGCTCTTGGAAACTTAGTTTCAATGATTACCGATGGCCCATTTATCATACCTTGGTTTTGGTTAACATTTGCTCTTAGTGTTAGTCTATTTGTTGGGCTTGTTTCTGGATTATTTCCAGCTATTAAAGCATCTAAATTAGACCCTATTGAGGCTCTTAGAGCGGAGTAGAAATAAAAGTTGTAAGTTGCTAATTCTGAATTGTAAGTAATAAGTATAATTTGCGGGTTTAGTGCTAAGTTTAATTAACAATTAGCATTTGAAAATTAAAACTTAATGCACTATTGTTTGGCTAAAGTCGTTATAAATTAGCATACGCAATAAATAATAATTAGTAACATAATTTACAAATGAGAATTAACTATAAAATACTTATATTCTGTATATTTATTGGGCTTATGGGTCTAAATTCTCCTACTTATGCTCAGAAGAAAAAGGTTACTAAAAAACAATTACAATCCAAGCAAAGAAGACTTGAGAAGAATATTAGCTATACTAAGAAACTCCTAAATGAAACTAAACATAAAAAGAAATCATCTCTCAATCAACTCAATCTACTGCAACAACAAGTAAAAGAGCGAAAAAGGTTGATTAATGCTTATAGTAATGAGATTGTATTAATCGACAATCAAATAAATATTGATAGAAAAAATATTGAAGAGCTGAAATCTGAATTAAAGCAATTAAAAAAAGAATATGCAAATTTAATTTATCAATCTTATAAGAGTCGTAGTCAATATGATCAGTGGATGTTCATAATTGCTTCAACAGACTTTTATCAAGCAATGCGTAGAATAAGATATCTGAAAGAATATAATACTTATCGACGTTCTAAAGCTGACGATATTATTCAAACAAAAGCAAAGATTGAAGAAGAAATAGCTTCTTATGAAAAGCAGAAAGATGAGCGTTTGGGATTATTAATCACTAAGGAAAATGAGACTCAAGAGCTAGAAAAAGACAGACTTAGAAAAAAATCTGTTATTAATAGACTACAGCAAAAAGAAAAGGACTTGCGTAAGCAATTACTTCAACAACAAAAGGAGTGGAACAAACTTAATAAGAAACTTCAGAAAATAATTGAGGAGGAAATGCGGAAAAATAGTAAGAATAATAATAGACTTCCTATGACTCCTGCTGAAGTTCAGTTGTCGAAAGATTTTGTATCAAATATTGGTAAATTACCATGGCCAATGAAACGTGGTGCTATTATTAGCCACTTTGGGAAACATAATCACCCACAACTTCATGTTACCATTGATAATAAGGGAGTTGATTTTCAATGTGAGCAATCAACTATTGCGAGAGCTGTATTTGCAGGGAAAGTAGCTAGAATTATTCAAATGGCTAAGTATAAGGCTGTATTGGTAAAGCATGGTAATTATTTTACTGTTTATAATAAGTTAGGTCAAATATTTGTGAAAGAGGGTGATATGCTTACTACAAAACAAAAAATAGGAGTTGTGATGACTGATAAAGATAGCGGTGAAACAGTACTTCACTTTGAGCTTTGGAAACAATTGCAGCCACAAAATCCTGAAAAATGGATTATTAAGCGCAGATAAAAGAAATTTTATTCAAAAGAGAAAAGAGAAACTACAAATGAGAAAACTCAGAAATGATGAATTAGGACGCGTAAATGTTGAAGAATTTAAGAAACTGGAAAAGCTTCCCATAACTATTGTTCTAGATAATATCCGCAGCTTAATGAATATTGGTTCTGTTTTTAGAACTTCAGATGCTTTCACCATTAAAGAAATACTACTTTGTGGTATTACAGCAAAGCCTCCACATAGAGAAATGCAAAAAACAGCATTGGGTGCAACAGAAAGTGTTAGTTGGCGATATTTTGACAATACAGTTGATGCAATAAAAGAGCTTAAAGCAAATGGAATTACTGTTTTATCAATTGAGCAGGCTGATGAAGCTAAAATGCTTGATACTTATGAGTTTGACTTTTCAAATGAAATAGCCTTGGTTTTTGGCAATGAGGTAAAAGGTGTATCTGATGAAGTTATTGTACTTTCAGATGATTGCATTGAAATCCCTCAATTTGGCACTAAACATTCTCTTAATATATCAATAAGTGCTGGAGTATTAATCTGGGAGTGTTTTCAACAGTATCAAAGTAATTTGGAATAATTATTGCAATTGGGCAACCTTTCTTTTTCTATAAATCTTCTTAACAAGAAAATAATCTCTTAATAAATAAACACTTAAATAAATAAATTATGAAGAATTTAAAATTACTATTTGTTCTGTTTTTAGGAATAGGACTAACTTTTGCTTCTTGTAAAAAAGATGATGATGAAGGAAATGAAGATAATCCAACACCAGAAGCAAAAACCTGTTATATTGTAAAGGAAACAGCAGACGATAATAGCTTTCATAAGATGGTTTATAATACAGAGAATCTTATTACAGAATATAATGAATATGATAAAGACGGCAATCTTGCTGAGAATAATAAAATGACCTATTCAGACGATAAAGTCTCATTGATAGAAACATATGATGGAACATCTCTTAAATCAAAAATTGTATATAAATACATTGCAGACAGAATTGATTCTGCTATTATTTATATAGATACTTTAGGTACTATGAAAAGAGTTGGCTTCTACAAATACACTTACAATGCAGATAAGATAAGCAATATATCTGTGTATTTTGAATTATTTGGTCAGATGTTAGAAGTCTCTAAAAACCAATACATATACTCTGGAGATAATGTTAGTGAAGTCACTATTTATGAAATAGGAGGCTCTTTAGCTCTAGAGCTCTCTTATACTGAAACTTATGAATATGATGACAAAATAAATCCATATAGAAATATTGGAATCAACGACATAATAAGTGACCCTGCATTTATGTCAAAAAATAATTTTACAAAAAAGACAGTAAAAGACGATTCTGGTAAAATAGATAATGAAGAATCATACGAAATATCGTTTGAATATAATTCTGATAATTATTATACAAAGTATGTAAGAACTTCTTTTGATAATAGTAAAACTATAACATATACTGTTGAATACGAATGCAAATAATAGAATAAGAATTTTTTAATAATTAAGGCTACCAATTAATTGGTAGCCTTAATTGTTTTATTAGTTTTGCATTATGAATTATCAAGAGATATTAGAACGAATATATAAGGAAGTTGTAAATAGTTCAGAGACGGGAAAAGTTGCAGATTATATTCCTGCATTGGCAGAAATAGACTCAAGTAAATTTGGAATAGCAGTACATACTATTAATGGAGAAACCTACTCTATTGGTGATGCTGATGAATTTTTCTCAATTCAAAGTATTGCAAAGGTATTTACCTTAACCCTTGCCAAGCAAAAATTTGATGAAAATGTATGGAATCGTGTAGGTAAAGAGCCTTCTGGAACACCATTTAATTCGTTGGTACAATTGGAAAGTAATAATGGTT
>QMPB01000068.1 GCA_003648395.1 Bacteroidota bacterium | reverse complement strand
TTTACAATCAAATCCTTAACAATAGGGAAAGCTTTTGCTCTCCATGGTTCGATGTAGATAGTGTCACCATTGCTAAATTTACGCATATGAAGTTGGCAAGTAGTAATTCCACTATCTGGTCCGTGAGGACGTCCGTTAATGTATAAACTACAAGTACCACATATACCTTCACGACAATCGTGGTCAAAAGCTACAGGGTCTTCTCCTTTTTCAATCAATTCTTGATTCAAAACATCAAGCATCTCGAAGAAGGAACTATCAGGAGAAATACCAGAGACTTTATACTCAACCATTTTTCCTTTGGCTTGCATATTGGCCTGACGCCAAATTTTTAATATTAAATCCATATTTTCTCCTATTTATAATTACGTTGAACCAATTTAATGGCTTCAAATGTCAAATGTTCTTTATGTAATTCAGGCTCTTGGTTATCGCCTTTGTATTCCCATGCTGCCACATAAGTGAAGTTTTCGTCATCTCTTTTAGCTTCGCCTTCAGGAGTTTGACTTTCTTCGCGGAAGTGACCTCCACATGATTCTGTTCTATTTAAAGCATCACGTGCTATGAGCTCTCCTAATTCAAGGAAATCTGCTACACGACTTGCTTTTTCTAGTTCATTGTTGAATTCGTCGATATTTCCAGTAACACGAACATCTTTCCAAAACTCTTCGCGCAACTTAGGAATCTCAACTAATGCTTTCTTCAAACCTTCCTCATTACGAGCCATTCCAACGTATTCCCACATGATATGGCCAAGACGCTTATGGAAAGAATCAACAGATTTGGTTCCGTTAATGTTTATGAGTTTTTTAACTCGGTCATTAACGTCTTTTTCAACTTTTTCAAATTCAGGTTCTTTACCAGTGAAACGAGGCACGTGAATTTGATCAGCTAGGTAATCAGCGATAGTGTAAGGAATTACAAAATAGCCATCAGCTAATCCTTGCATAAGAGCAGAAGCACCAAGTCTATTTGCACCGTGATCAGAGAAGTTAGCTTCTCCTAAAGCATATAAGCCAGGAACAGAAGTCATTAAATTATAATCTACCCAAAGTCCACCCATTGTATAATGTGAGGCTGGATAAATCATCATAGGTGTAGTATATGGGTCTTCGTCAACAATCTTTTCATACATTTGGAAAAGATTACCATAACGAGCTTCTACAACACTTTTTCCTAATCTACCAATAGCTTCTTCAAAATCAAGATAAACAGCAATTCCTGTTGGTCCAACACCACAACCAGCATCAACACGCTCTTTTGCTGCACGAGAAGCAACATCACGAGGCACTAAGTTACCAAAGGCTGGATAACGACGTTCCAAATAATAATCTCTATCTTCTTCTTTAATTTGTGTAGGCTTAAGTTTTCCTGCTTGAATAGCTTCAGCATCCTTTTTCTTTTTAGGAGTCCAGATTCTACCATCATTTCTTAAACTTTCACTCATAAGAGTTAACTTAGATTGGAAGTCGCCATGTACAGGAATACAGGTAGGGTGAATTTGCATATAACAAGGGTTTGCAAAAGCGGCTCCTGCTTTATAAGCTTGCCATACAGGAGATACATTTGATCCCATTGCATTTGTAGAAAGATAAAAAACATTACCATAACCACCAGTAGCTAAAACTACCGCATGACCTGCATGTCTTTCTATTTTACCAGTAACTAAGTTACGTACGATAATCCCTCTTGCACGTCCGTCAACTTTAACTACATCTAGCATATCGCGACGATTGTAAAGCGTAACTTTTCCTAACTTAATCTGACGACTTAAAGCACTATAAGCACCTAATAATAATTGTTGGCCGGTCTGCCCACGGGCATAGAAAGTACGTGATACTTGAGCACCACCGAAAGAGCGGTTGTCAAGTAATCCACCATACTCACGAGCAAAAGGAATACCTTGTGCAACGCATTGGTCAATAATACTATTACTTACTTCTGCCAAACGATATACGTTAGCCTCACGAGCACGATAATCACCACCTTTCACAGTATCGTAAAACAAACGGTAAATACTATCACCGTCATTTGGGTAATTCTTTGCTGCGTTAATACCTCCTTGTGCTGCAATACTATGCGCACGACGAGGACTGTCTTGATAACAGAATATTTTTACTTCGTATCCCATTTCTGCCATTGAAGCAGCAGCAGAAGCTCCAGCTAAACCTGTTCCAACTACAATAATATCTAGCTTTCGCTTATTGGATGGGTTAACTAGTTTTGCATGGTCAATATAATTTGTCCATTTATCGGCCATTTTCCCTTCTGGGATTTTTGCATCTAATTTTAACATATCTAAAATGTATTTTTAGGATTAAAATTCATTAATTATTAATTATCCAGCAATCAAAAAATAGATTGGAATAATAGAAAAACCTATTGCTACTAATAGTGAATATAAGGTACTCACAATTTTAATAGCTGCTGTATATTTACTATGTTCCCATCCTAAGGATTGAAATCCTGATTGTATAGCATGATTTAGGTGAAAACCTAATGCTAAGAATGAGATGATGTAAATAATAGCATAGAGTGGTTGCTTGAACAATTCAATTGCAGAATTGTAAAAATCAGGATGACCTTCTGCATCCATTAGCCCACTTATTAAACCTACTTTTACAAAATAGAAATGAATGAAGTGAAGTCCTAAAAATATAAATACAATAATACCAGTATGAATCATGTATTTAGACATTAAGGAAGTTTTTGACACATTGGTTTTTTGATAGCCAACAGGTCGTGCAGAGTTGTTTTCAAACCACAATATTATTCCCATCAAGATGTGAACTATAAATGCAGCAAATAAAACAATCTCAAATACTTTTATTAGGGGATTTGTGCCCATAAATTCAGCTGATGCTCTAAACCATTCACCTTCGTCTGGTAATATTAACATCAAATTGATTGTCAAATGCACCAATAGAAATGCTGCTAAGAACAGCCCTAGTATTGACATACTAATCTTCTTTGTGATTGATGCATAGTTTAGTAATGAATTACTCATAGTGTTTTGATTGTTTAATGTAAATTATTGAACAATAAGTTTCAACGGTTTTATCCGCCGGGCAATTTAAACTGCCTTTTCAAAAAAGAAAGAAAATACTTGTAACTTACAGTAAATCATTAAATTGTATGGTTTTAGCAAAATTTTCTTCCTTTAGCGCCACAAATGTAAGTTATAAAGACGGATATTTGCATTCTGAAAAGTTTATTTAAAATTCTTCTAAATAAGTTAATATGAGATATTTAACACTTCCTAATAGTTTCTTTGAAAATAATCGTAAACGACTGATTAATAAGATAAAACCTAATAGTATTCTTGTGGTGTTTTCACCAGATGAGTACCCTAGAAATGGTGATCAATATTTTTCGTTCAGACAAAATTCTGACTTATATCATCTTTGTGGTATTAATCAGGAAGAAACTATATTGACTTTAACACATTTTGATAATGGCGTTAGCTTTAAGGAAAGAATTTTTGTTAAGAATATTGATAAAAAACAAAGAATTTGGTATGGTGAGAAACATTCAAAAGAGGAGGTTTCTGAATTATCAGGAATAAAAGATGTTTGTTGGAATACTGAGTTTGAGAATTATCTTTATAGCCAAATGGAATTTGTGGATACAATATATTATATAGAATCCGCAAATATTAAATCTTTTGATAACTGTGCTTCTGCTAATGGAAGAAGAATAGAGAGTTTGAAAAAGGAATTCCCTGAAAAGAGTTTTTTGCCAATTACCGATTTTATGCAAGAATTGAGATTAGTAAAACAAGAAGAAGAAATTAATACAATTAGGAAATCTGTTGAAATAACTCGTAAAGCTTATTTTTCTATTCTTAGAAACACAAAACCAAATAAAAAGGAATACGAAATAGAAGCAGAAATAACTTACGAATTTCTAAAAAATGGAGCCCAAGGGCATGCTTATGAACCAATAGTTGCCAGTGGCAAAAATGCTTGCATTCTCCATTATGTTGATAATGATAAAGTGATGAAAGATGGTGATTTGCTACTTTTGGATTTTGGTGCAGAATATGCAAACTATGCTGCTGATTGTTCGCGTACAATTCCTGTAAATGGAAAGTTTACCGAAAGACAAAAGCAATGTTATAACGCAGTGCTTGATGTATATCAAAGAGCTCAAAAACTATATATACCAGGCAATACTATTGACATTATTAATGAGCAAGTGGGAGAATGGATGCAAGAGAAAATGGTAGAACTTGGTTTATTTTCTCAAGCAGAAGTTGATAATTACGAAGGTGAAGAGCCAATTTACAAACGCTACTTTATGCATGGAACTTCGCATTTTATGGGATTAGATGTGCATGATGTGGGAACTAAGCAGACTCCATTTAAAGAAGGTATGATTCTAACTTGTGAGCCTGGTCTTTATATTGAAGAAGAAGGTATTGGAATTAGAATAGAGACTGATATTGTTGTAGCGGAAGAACCCATTGATTTGATGATTGATTTTCCTGTTGGTGTGGAGGAAATAGAGATGGCTATGAAATAGTTTTACGAAGTAAAATAAGCCTGTAAATCATGTTAATACTGTTTAAACTATTGTGATTTGATAACTTTAGGCTAAGAAGAAATGTTTTGAAATTTAGAAACCTGCTGTGTTTGTAAATAGATAAGAAATAAGTAGTTATGATAATTGTTAAATTAGGAAATATTGACTAAGCACTTTTCCTTAATACCTTTGTAACTAATTAATCATTACTCCGTCTGAAATGAAGACTAAAGAGTTTATATGCGAAAATGACTACTCAAGACTATAATCAATGTGTGGATAATTATGCCGATGCTGTATTTAGATTCGTTCTAAAAAATATAAGAGACGAAGAAACAGCAAAGGATGTGGTGCAAGATGCTTTTACTAAAATGTGGGTAAAGCATAAGGATGTGGATGCTAAGAAATCAAAATCCTATCTTTTTACGGCTGCTTACCATACTATGATTGATTATATTAGAAAGGACAGAAAGCAAGAAGTAGATGATGGGTTTTTAGAAAGAAATAGAACAGATACTAATTCGTATTCAGATTTAAGCGAAGTGCTTAATGATGCATTGGAAACATTGCCTTCTATTCAGAAATCAGTTATTCTTTTGCGCGATTATGAAGGCTATTCGTATAGAGAGATTGGAAATATTGTAGAATTAAATGAATCGCAAGTGAAGGTTTATATTTATAGAGCGAGACTTGCTTTGAAGAAATATATCGGTAGCTTGGAGATGGTGATTTAAAGGCTAAAGTATAAAGTAGTCGTCAGCTTGAGTGATTTACGTAGTGGAGCGAAGTAAATTGTATCGAAAGCAAGGTGCTAAAACAACAAACATTTATTCCGATAAATTGGAAACAAACACTGAACAACAAATAAATTGAACAAAAGCATAAACATACAGAATTACGAGGAATTCTTAATAGATTTCATCGATGGCACTCTAAATGAAGAGGAGCATGCTGCTGTTGTTATGTTTTTGGAGAATAACCCTGATATAGCCGAGGAGTTTAATGGAATAGCTGACTTTAATCTTGATTTTTGTAATATAGAGTTGCCAAATAAGGAAAGTTTAAAGAAATCATTTGATATTAACCTTGATAATTACGAGCATTATTTTATAGCTGCTGCAGAAGGAGATTTGAACTCTGATGAGTTAATTCAGTTGGAAGAGTTTATTGAGCAAAATCCGAATCTTGAAAAAGAGTATGAAGTGTTTCAGAAATTAAAGCTTAGTTTACTTGAGGAAGTTCCAGAATTAGAATTAAACTCAATAAAGAAGATTGAGCTTTCCAATGGAGAATTTGTTAGTGAGTTAGATTTTGAGAAGCTTTGTATTGCTTATTTCGAAAATGATTTGGTAGATAATAAAAAAGCCTTGATTGATTCTTCAATCGTTGGTTCAGAAATGGCAAAAGTTATCTTCAATGATTACTCTAAACTAAAGCTGAGTGCTGATTTGGATATTATAATGCCAAATAAAGCTAATATGAAGAAGAGAGTTATTCTACCATTTATTGGTCAGAAAGCCATTTATATTCCAGCAGTAGTAGCTTCAATAGCATTTTTACTTATCTATTATATTTTCCCTGATGTTAATACTAAAAATTCTAATTATCAGATAGATAATAATAATCCTATTGTATCAGAATTAGTAGTTACTAATGAGTCTAAGCCTGAGAATACTAATTTATTGTCCAATGAGCAAATTATTGATTCTAATATTACTGATAGAAAGAATGTTATAGTTAAAAGTGGTATTAAGTCAAAAGAAGAATCAATAAAAATTATTAAACCAGTAAAAAAATATATTAGTAATTCTAATACAAGAATTAGTGCTTATGCTCTAGAGAGAGTCGAAACTATAGCTTGTTGCGAGAATATTGGTCCAGATAAGTATGCTATTCAAAATGGAATGCAACTGATGATGATTCGCCCTGAGTTAGCATATAATGAAGTAGATAGCGGATATTTTCTTGTTGTTGCACCAAAGAAGGAATCTTTAATAGCTAAATTTGTACCTAAAGGGTTTAAGAAAGTTGGAAAGCAGCTTGGTAAAGTTTTCTCTGAAAAGAAAGCAATAATTGAATCTGAAAAGTCATTTAATACCTTTGAAAGTATTGCTCAGGTTGCACTTGATGGATTTAATAAAATGACAGAGTCAGATTATTTTTTTAATAGGAGACAAAGTACTGATAATTCAGATGAGAATACTGAAAAGCAGAAGTAAGTTATTGGTTTAATAATTTATTAAGACTCCGTATTCTAACTATAGGCTTATTCAAATTCCCAGTTTTAATTTTTGCACGAATGTCTATACTTTCCCCAGGCATAAGGTCAAAATTATTGTTAGAAAAACTAGCAGTTTCCATATTCTCAATATCTACCCAAACATTCTTCATTAAGACTTTGCTTCTAAGTTTAACTACTATTTCGTTATTAATTTTGGTAGTTTCTAAACTATAATCCTCTTTTGGTAGTTCAATATATTTTGGTTGTTCTAGAAAAACCAATTCACTACTATATGTCTTGCTTATCATAGAAGTTACTTCAATATAGAATGCAGTTTTTGAGCTATCAATATTGCTAATGGGAATACTAATATATTTCTTGCTAGAGTTTGCAGCAATAATAAGTTTCTTTGTTTTAATAAATTGCCGATTCTTATAAAAATTGGTTTTAGAAATATTTAAATAACATTCTTTATCTTCGTTAAAGTCAGAAATAATATAGACATCTAAACTGTCATTATTTTTAATAGTGCTTATAATTATTGGTCTATAAGATTCTTTGATTTTATATTGCATTGCTTTCCAGCTACCATAATAATCTATTCCAGACCAAGAAATAGCTGGCCAACAGTCGTTTAATTGCCAATAAAGTGTTCCCATACAATATGGTTTATTCCTCCGGTGAGCTTTGATTGCAGTTTCAATTCCATAGGCTTGTGTAAGCTGGCTTAAATAAACAAAGTCCTCAAAATTCTCAGGAATAGTATCATAAAGATTTTTCATATATTGCTTTATGAGCTTATTTCCTCTGCTGTGTTTTTGGTGAGCTCTCATTAGCTTTGAATCTGTTGACCACATTGAGCTATCAGCAAAATTTGCAATAGTTTTAATATCTGGATACGATTGAAAGCCATATTCACTCATAAAACGTCCTACTTTAGTATTAAAATTCTCAAAAGGCTCAGCATCATGCCACACTCCCCAATAGTGGGAGTCGCCATTGCTTAAACTAAGTGGGTTACCTCTGCCATATTGTGGTGAGCTTTCCCAATAGGCAGTTGAAGAATACTCTTTAACAATTGTAGGTAATATGTTTCTGAAAATATCAGAATATGCCTGTGATAGATCCAGTGAATCATCAATAGAATATCCCATTTGCTTTTGCCAGCCCCAATTATGCCAACCTTCAGATATTTCATTATTACCACACCAAAGAGCAATGCTTGGGTGATTTCTTAATCTAACAACTTGCTGAATAGCCTCTACAGAAACATTAGCTTTAAAGTTTATATCTCCTGGATACATACTACCAGCAAACATAAAGTCTTGCCACACTAATATTCCATATTCGTCACATAAATTATAAAAAATATCTTTTTCATAAACTCCACCTCCCCAAACTCTTAACATATTCATATTGGAGTTTCTAGCATCAAGAATTATTCTTGTATAATCTCTGTCACTAACTTGGTTTAAGAATATATCTTGAGGAATATAGTTTGCACCTTTAATAAAGATATCCTTATTATTTATTTTAAAAGAAAAGGAAGATCCATTTTTGTCTTTTTTGTTTACCAATTCTATCGTTCTAATTCCCGTTTTAATAGTTTTAGAATCAAGAGTGTCTTTTCCTTTTATTATCGATATTCCAAAATTGTAAAGAAAAGCTTTTCCCATCCCATTGGGCCACCAAAGCTCTGGATTTTTTATTTTCAATTTAATATTTATTATTGTGTCAGTAGCTTGTAGTTTAATCCTTTTCTTCACAAATATTTTATTCTTTTTGTCTGCAATTTCAATATAATATTTCCCCTTTTTAAGATTGTTTAATTCTATTTCAAAATCTAAATTTGCAGAACTATCTTTTGCAAAAGCTTGTTTTACATAAATATCTTCAATTTTTATAATATCATAAAACTCAAGATATACATTTTTCCAAACACCCATAGTTGCGTAGCGTGGACTCCAATCCCAGCCAAACATGAAAGGAGCTTTTCTAATGTGAACTTGTTCGCCTCCAGGGTATTTTATGTTTTTAGAATTTGTATCAATATTGCTTAAAGGCGGTTGAAATACTATTCTGAGGTTGTTATGTTCTTTGAGGATGGTTTTCACATCAAACTCATATTTTACAAACATATTTTTGCTTTCACCAATGGTATCTTCATTAAGTATAATTGTAGAGTAAGTATCTAAGCCTTCAAATATTATATGGGCAGATTTGGAATTTAGTTTGGTTTGTTCAACTTTAAATGAAGTTTCATAAATCCATCCTTGATTCTCAATCCATTGCAAATTCTTCTCATTATTTCCATAAAAGGGATTTTGAATAAGCTTATTTGCAAACAGATCAGTATGAATACAACCTGGAACCTTGGCATTATGCCATTGAGTACTGTCGATATGTTTGAACCCCCAATTGGTGTTTATATATTGTTTCTCTAATTGAGCATTAACTAAAATTGGAAAGAATAAAATAAGAAGAAATATTCTAATCATAATAAAGTCGTTTTAATAAGTACAAATATCGAGAAAATTTGGGAACACAGAGAACACAAATATTACGAATTTGCACTGATTTGAAATTAAAGAATTATTAAAGTACTTCGCGTGAGGGGTAGTAAAGTATTGCTTGCAATATTCTACTATTCCTTACCATCCTTTACTATCTTTCAATAATTCGTGCTTATCCTTCAAATCCGTGTCATTCGTGTTCCATTATTCAACCACAAACCTCCCATTCACGACTCCATCAATACTTCTTAATCTAATAAAATAAACCCCCTTACTCATAGTTTCAAAATACATTTTTTTGCGAAGATTTATTACTGCATTTATGCTTTCTTGATACACTAATTTACCCATTACGCTATAAACTTCGATATTATACTTCTGATTAGCTTTTACTTTATCAGTGTTTACTTCAAGTATGAAATTACCTTTGTTTGGGTTTGGATAAACTTGCATATTAAGATTATTGTTACTTACGAAAGTAATACCCATATTTAATGCTGTAATAGTATTTTTACTGTTTGATCTTGATGTATTATAGTTAGTATTTGCTTTACTATATACAGAATCTGGATAACAAGGATGAGGTGATATTACTTCAATTTGATAGAACACATTTCCTGCTGGAGGATTCAAATCTGTATAACTAGTCATAGTGCTTTGAATTTGGGTTAAAAGCTGAAGATTTAGACTATCTGTTCCCCTATATATTCTATACGACCCAAAAATAAAACCTTTGTAACTAGTCCAAATTAGATTCCAAACACCTCCAAGACCTACATTAATAGTTAAGTGCATAGTTTTATGAAAATTACTAGGAGCAGTCTCCATTCCGCAGGTATCCACAGCGGTAATTCTGTAACGATAAGCTTGTTGGGCTGGATTGGAATTTACATCTTCAAATATACTTTGTGTTGCAAAAGGCTGACTCCCGATTAGATTATAAACTCCTGCTACAGAGGATTCTTTGTAGATTCTGAAACTATCAATCATAGTACTATTTTGACGTTCCCAAATTACCCTATTGTGATTGGTGGAAGTATCAATTCCAACGATACATATTTCTGGCACTTGTAGTAATGAAGCATTTACGACATAAGGAGTGGAGCTCTCGCTACAGCCATTATTATCAGTAACCGTAACAATAAAACTCCCTGAAGATTTTACATAAATACTTGCATTATTTTCTCCATTAGACCATTGATAGGTATTATAAGAAGTTGAAACATAAAGCTCCATGCTGTCATTACTACATGGCTGTATATTTCCATTTGCTAATATGCTAGGTGTAACTATTGTGTGTTGGGTTAGGGCATAAGGTTGTGAGAAAACAGAACAAGCAGTATCGCTTAACATTAACTGATAAAGCCCTGTGGTATTTGTATAATATACTGAGTCTGTGGCTCCGGCCAATAGTATTCCATCGCGCAACCATTGGTAGTTTATGCCAGTTGTATGGTCAATTGACCATAGTTTAACGCTATCATTAGGGCATACTTGATGTGCTCCGTTGCTAGCAATTGTTGGGTCAAGCAAACAAGGGTTAGCAGAACCTCCATTACACGAAATATAATTTGTTTTTGTTAAGGTGTCATAACATCCAGTAGTAATATTTTGTGCTATTAAATTCACGCTATAAAAGCCATCGTACAAATATTGATGACTTGGATTTACAAAAGTAGAGGTATTGCCATCACCAAAGTTCCAGTTCCAATAGTAATTATTTACATTTGGAGTGCTATTAGTAAAAGTGGTATTGAACGGTGGAATAGTAAAAGCCGTAGGATTAGCACTA
Source organism: Bacteroidota bacterium (assembly GCA_003648395.1). Next base: position 2,122 of record QMPB01000068.1, on the reverse strand, counting down.
AATGCAATATTGAAATTGGTAGTATTTACATTGATTAGTACGGAGTCAGAGATTGATGAACAATTAGTATTCATATCGGTGACTTCTACCTGATAGCTACCTGCCTGATTTACACTGTATAAAGCAGATGTTCCAGATGTATTTATACCATCTTTAATCCACTGATATGTGAAAGAACCAACATTGGCAGATAAAGTTGTAGAATTGCCTTGGCAGATATCGGTATTACCCAAAGCTGTGGCAGAAGCCGGCGTTTGATTTATGCTAATAAACTTTTGCTTGAGTATAGAGCTGCAACTACCCTCGCTAATGCTAAGACCCACAATACGAATACTATCCATATTCCAGATAATATTATAAGGGCCTGCTCCCGAACCAGAGGCTATTGTGCCGCCATCAAAATCCCAATTGTAAACAGAATTAGCAGGAGCTGTTCCAGTAAAATTAATTGCTACCATATCGTCCTTGCAAGCAGTAGCTGCTAAACTGAAATCTGGAATTATTTGAGCTTTAATATTAATGGTAATAATATTAGAAATAGCCGAACAAGTGTTTGGTGGAATAAGCTCGCAGTAATAGCTACCACTTTGAGTAGCAGAATATGAAGAAAGCGTATCTCCTGATAATATCCCATTGGCGTCATACCATTGATATGAGTAATGTGTGGCAGTATTAGCAACTAGTCTAACCGAATCGCCAAAGCATTGGGTGGTAGAATCTGCTGCTATAATTATGGCAGTGGTAGAAATAATATTTACATAATTATTAAAACTAGATGTGCAGCCACTGTCTGTAATAGACAAGCTTAGCTGTGCCAATCCAGTAGTATCCCAATATACATTATAAGGACCAGATGCATTACCAGAACTAATAATTCCATTATCGAAATTCCAATTAAACATAGCATTAGCACCACTTATACCAGTATAAACTATGTTTACGGTATCGTTAATACATGCCGTTGGCGGAATGCTAAAGTTTGCTGTTGGGAGTGCCCTAATATGCTGATTTGCACTTGCGCTATCAATACAACCATTAGCATCGGTAAAAGTATATGTTATTGGATATGTACCAACTGCAGGGTAGAATATTCCTTGAGCAGAATTTACATTTGCACCGCTATAAACTCCTCCTGCTGGGCTTCCTCCCGATAAGTTTAGCTGTTGCACATCGGCACAAGCATCGGGTAAACTTGCAAAGCTTACTGTTGGCAAAGCACTTACAGCAGTAGTAATAGTATCGGAATTTGTACAATTATTACTATCGGTATAAGTGTAAATAATTTGATGATTTCCAATACCGGCAGTTGACGGACTATAAACACCGGCTGTAATATAAGAGCCACTATAAGCTCCACCAAGTGGTGTTGCTCCCGACAAAATAATATCTGCGGCATTAATACACTGAGTATTTAAAGCAGGAATACTAATTATTGGTTTTGCTAAATAGCTTTGGTTATTGAGCCAAATACTATCGTTAGCACTTATAGTATCGTTGCTGCTATTGTTTACTTGTGTAATAAAAGCCTCTAAATTATAAGATGTATTTGCTGAAGGAGAATATAGCGAGTCAATTATAATATTAATAGTTGCGCTAGGGAGCAGGCTACCTGTCCAAGTGAAAGAAGTCTGACTAATATTATTTAGTTTCCATCCAATAATAACAGATGTAATGGTGTCTGTACCAAAATTCCGTAATTCTGCATTTACATTTTGTTTGCCTTCGCACGAATTAGAAGTGCTAAGTGAATAGATACCAGCATCGAGCTGTGAGGCAGGAATATACTCATAAGGGCCAATATCAATGGTGTTTATTCCATTCAAATCGCCATCATAAACTCTTAAATTACCATCATAATCGCTAGTAGTACTAACATAAGTATTGTTTCCTGCATCAATACATGGGCTGCCTGCTAATAGATGATAATTGCTATTGGCAGTATCGGCAAGTAGTGGATTTAGAAATAAATTGCCGTAGGTATCGGTGGAGTCGCCGTTTGTGTTTTTGCTGTTTAGTATTCCTAGATTTGTTGGGTAGTTTGTTCCTAGGGTTGCGTTGTTGTGAATTAAACAGTTATTTATATTTATGGTTTCGTTGGTTCCTTCTAAATCAAAAACATCTC
>QMPB01000067.1 GCA_003648395.1 Bacteroidota bacterium | reverse complement strand
TATGTTTCTATGGAAAGTATAATCCTTATCAATTCGGTTCTTATAATCAGAAAAAGTAAGAAAATACTCATTATTCTTAAGGTTTGGTTTTATATTAACTCCTCCTACAAGCCTATAATCTTCAAATAAATCCATAATACCCAACTTTATTAAAGCAGAGAAATTATTGGTAATATAAATTGGTGTTTTAGGATTTGTAAATGGTTGGTATCCATAGTTTAAATAATTGAAGTTCACTTGTGAAACCACCTGCGAAACATCGTATCGCACATCATAAGGGCGCGAATTATATGCCGCTCTTATTTCGTCGGCAGGACCTCTTTGCCTTGCACTTGCAAGTGCCACTTGCGACGATTTATCTTCCTTATTATCGCTATTAAAATCATAATTGTTTATATCAACACTCTTTGTTGTGGGCTTGTTTTTTTGATCAACAGTTACAACTTTAAATCTCTTTTTTCTTTTTGGCACAAGCTTTTTTACAGCCTTAGCCACAGCTTTACTAGTATCTCCTTCTGCAATTTTATCCAAAAGGTCTTGCCTGATTTTTTCTCTTACAATAGATCTTTTTAACTTAGAAGTTTCTTCAGAAATATAAGCTGTCGAAGATAACTTTAACCTACTATAATCTTCTAAATCTGGTATTTCATGAATATATAATTTCGTTCGCCCATCTACTTCCACTATTTCTGTATATTTTCCAGAATAGGTGCTATATTCCTGCTCCAGAATATTTGAATTAAAATTTGTAGTAGCAAAATACTTAGTGAAATATCGATAATGAGTAGCCGTATCAATAAAACTAATGGTGCTATCAAATCGTCCAATATATCTATTATAAACTCCATTTTCATCACTCAACCACGAAAAGGTATTATAAGCAACAGGCATTACCTGCTTTTCATCACTTAATGGGGTATTGGTAATTCTACGGAGCACATTGCCGCCTTTTGCTAAATCGTAAAAGAATAAATCACTATATTTTTGTCCCCTTAATGTGTCTTCTGCTATGCGATGAACGCGCTGTTTAATAATACGTAATGTATCATCTATCCTATTAGAACTCCAAACCAAAGCCTTACCATTATTCACAAATCGCGGATAGCTATCATCATAACCATCTTGCGTAATTCGCTTAAAAGAATTACCAGCCACACTCACAATAAATATATCGCTCTGACCATTTTTAACTGCCGATACTGCAAGTTCATTTCCTCTTTTATTATACGAAAAATCATGAATTCTATCGAAATGACCTAGCACTTTTATTCGCCTATCTTTTGTATCGTAATCATAGGTAACAAAATAATTATCCTTCTTCTTTTCAAAAATAATTCCTAGGTTATTTCCCCTTGGCGACCATGATAATAATGGATAATCATAATCTACTTTTTCGTCAAGCTTATAACCATATTTCATGATTTTGCGCTTTTTACCACTCTCTATTTCTTGGATTATTACCTTCACCTTACCCTTTTCGTTGGTAACATAAGCCACAAGATCTCCATCAGCATTTATACATGCATTATTATATCTTATATTTACTTTATTGCGCTTAAAAAATGAAACACCGGGCTCTTCAAATTTCTCTAAATCGTGAGTATAACGCTTTTTATAAAAATTAAACCACCTTTCGATAACCTCTTCGTACGACAGACCCAAAACATATAAAAAACCATTTTCTATATTACGGTTTACCTTTGCCATATATATTATATCAGCAACGGTTTTTGCTCCATATTTAATTTCAATAAATTTCCAAATGGAGTGCCCAACAATACCCTGTTCTTCTCTACTAAGCTTATCAAATTGCTTATAAGCCTCGGTCTTGATTCCTTCACGCATTTTACCATCAATGGTCGTATTCCACCCCTCTGCCAAATATGCTATCAACCCATCGGTATACCATGTAGGAAAAGCTAGAAGAATGGAACTCTTAATTCTAGAGCCCGTAGATCCACCATATAATAACTCATTGAGATATACCTGTGCAATGCCTCTTTTAAGTTGATTTTCGAAATCGTGATGCACACCATTAAAATACACGAAAACCTTATTATTAATAACATGAGTAACTCCTCCAACATTATATTGCTCGTCAGTTAAAAGTCCAATATTTGTTTCCTTAAGGTCAGATAAATCTTTGAAAATTATAAACCTTATTTTATTATCGGCTTTAAAATCTATTCTCTTACCAATTATAGCCATTTGCTTGTCGGCATAGGCCGAGGCGTATATTGCCAACGAATGGCTTTCTTTATAATAATAGGTGTCGAATTTATTGAAGCGATAATAGCTCCATCTTTTATCATTGGTGTATTGTACTCTGTTTTTGCCAAATTCTAATTGCGAACCTGTGAAAAACTGAGCAGAAACTGGCTTTATTGCAGCAACAAATAATAGAACTAATATAATTCTAATCAACTTATTAACCTTAAAACCGCAATAAAAATTCATAAAAATATTTACAGTGAAAATATAATCTCAGAACCAACAAAGTTAATTATTATTTTTGCAGGATAATGAGAAAATTACTCATTTATAATTTTATCGATAATAATCACAGCTATTAGATTGTAAAACACTGTTTGCGTAGCTGTTATAAATATACACTTACTATTGGTATTATACATTTATTGTGTATTTTACATAAATTAGTAAGTCATTATGAATTTTATATAAATGAAAATGAAAATAAAGACATTTGTTTTTAATCCATTTCAACTAAATACTTTCGTTGTGTATGATGATAGTAAATCAGCAATAATAATTGATGCTGGTAATAGTAATGAATCTGAAAACGTAGAATTATTTGATTTTATTTCTGAAGAAAATCTAACAATTAAGGGCTTATATTATACTCATGCACATGTAGATCATATTGTTGGTAATAATGCTATTATTACTAAATATGGGATAAAAGCTTATGCAAGTATACATAGCGATTTGTTTTTTGATAATGCTGAGAGTCATGCCAAATCTTTGGGGTTTTCTCTTGATAATCTTATAAAACCAGAAACTACGGTCAAAGATGGTGATACTGTTAAATTTGGAAATAGTAGCCTTAAAGTTATATATGCTCCTGGCCATGCCGATGGTAGTATTTGCTTTTATTCTAAAGACGATATGTTTATAATTGTTGGTGATGTGCTTTTTAGAGAAAGTATTGGTAGAACAGATTTGCCAACTGGGAATTTTGACTTACTTGCACGTAGTATTATCGATAAACTTTATGTGCTCCCTAGTGGAGTAAAAGTATTATCAGGCCACGGACCAAGTACCACCATCGGTCACGAGAAAACTAATAATCCTTTTGTAAGTATTTCAGAACAATTATAATAAACTGATTAACAACACTTTTAATACCATAAAATTATGCTTTTAATACCATTTATAAAAGAAAATAAAGAAAAAGTAATTAAACTATTAAACGTTAAGAATTTCAAGAATACTGAAATTTTAGATAATATTATTTCTTTTGACGAGGCCAGAAAGAGTACTCAGAAAAAGCTTGACGAAACATTAGCAAAAAGTAAAAATATTGCTAAAGAAATTGGTGGACTTTTTAAATCAGGGAGAATTGAGGAGGCTAATGCTAAAAAAGCAGAAACTGGTACTTTAAAGGAATTAGCTAAAACTTTAACTGAAGAATTGGCTCATCTGAAAAATAAAACTACGGATTTATTATTAAAAGTGCCAAATATTCCTCACGAGAGTGTTCCTGCTGGTAATTCAGAAAATGATAATGAAACCATAAAAACTGTTGGAGAAATTCCTAAACTTTATGATGGTGCAAAACCTCATTGGGAGCTAACTGATAAATACGATATTATAGATTTTGAGCTTGGTAATAAAATTACTGGCGCAGGTTTTCCTGTTTATAAAGGGCAGGGTGCTCGCCTACAACGTGCTCTTATCAATTTCTTTTTGGACGAAGCTACATCGGTAGGTTTTAGAGAGGTGCAGCCTCCTTTGATGGTAAATTCTGACTCTGGTTACGGAACAGGGCAATTGCCTGATAAAGATGGGCAGATGTATCATGTGGGAGTTGATGATTTATACCTAATTCCTACTGCCGAAGTTCCTATTACAAACATATATCGTGATACTATTGTTGATGCTAAAGATTTTCCCATCAGAAATACCGCATATTCACAATGCTTTCGTCGTGAGGCCGGATCATACGGAAAAGATGTTCGTGGTTTGAATCGTCTTCATCAATTCGATAAAGTAGAAATTGTGGTTATTGAACACCCAGATAAATCTTATGCTCGATTAGAAGAAATGAGCGATTATGTGCAGTCTCTTCTTAAAAAACTAGAATTACCTTATCGCGTATTACGCCTTTGTGGTGGCGATACAAGCTTTACTGCAGCACTTACTTACGATATGGAAGTATATTCGGCAGCACAAGAGCGTTGGCTAGAGGTTAGCTCGGTTTCTAACTTCGAATCTTACCAAGCAAATCGCTTAAAACTACGCTTTAAAGATGAAAATGGTAAAACCAAACTTGCTCATACTCTTAATGGAAGCGCTTTGGCTCTACCTCGTATCGTAGCAGCATTGCTCGAAAATAACCAAACTCCAGATGGAATTCGTATTCCAAAAGCATTGGTTCCTTATACTGGATTTGAGTATATAAAATAAGGCGTTTTATAAAACTTTTTTATAAAGCCATAAGTGTTTTCTCTTTTTTTATTGAGAAAACACTTATGGCTTTTTTTAATACCCTTCAATGTTCCACTGTTTTTTAGTACTCATTCCATAAGTTCCACCTATGGTTATTGTTATTTATCGATTTTGGTAATTGGTGTATCATTTATATTGTAAATTATTAATTTATAACTCTATAGCAAAAAAACCCTAAAAGTAAATTAATAATAAGAACCTCAGACTAAGCCTAGCAATAATATCTAATCAAATAAGGGTAAACCTGAAGCGTTTGAGCTCTAAAAAATTAAGGCAAAACACTGACTATTTGCGTATTATAATTATTTATTTTTATAATGTCATGGCGTATTATATTGAGTATTAGTAATTTACCGTTGCAATTTAGAATACATTCATCTATTTATCAAAATAGTTAACCACTACTGATTATTATTACTATATTTGTTCAATAAATCACAGTCTCTTATTTCACAGTCTTTTAATTAACATATAACAACAATCCTTAAAACCACTTTTCATGAGTAGAACTATACTTATTTTAGCTCTTATTTGGTCATTTAGCCAAGTAATAGCCCAGCCTTGGATTAAAAACCTTCCAAAAAACAAAACAGAATATAATTTTTATGATTATCAAACAGCTTTCAATACGTATTGGCAACCGTATAACCTTGACAGAAGCGGACATTATATTGATAAAGAAGGAATAACTAGAAAAGCAATTGGATGGAAGCAGTTCAAACGTTGGGAATATAATATGGAAAGTCAGGTAAATAAAGAAACTGGAGAATTCCCTACTCAAACAGCAATGCAGGTTTATAATAGTTTAAAACAAGCTGGAGGGATTCAAACCCTTACCGGAACATCAAACACTTGGACCTCCTTAGGGCCAAGTAACTCAACAAGTGGCTACCATGGACTTGGAAGAGTAAACTGTATTGCATTTCATCCTACTAATAATAATACTTATTGGGTAGGAACTCCTGAGGGGGGACTTTGGAAAACTTCTAATAATGGGTCAAGTTGGATATGTTTGACTGATTCAAATGATATTTTAGGAGTTTCTTCTATTATTATTCCTACTAATTATGCAACGTCTAATACTATATATATTGCCACTGGGGATAGAGACAAATTATATACAAGCAGAAGTATTGGTGTATTAAAAAGTATTGATGGTGGCCTTACTTGGAATACCACTGGATTAAATTATAACTTATCACAAAACAAGAAAGTAAACAAGCTTTTACTAGACCCCAATGATGACAACACTTTGATAGCAGCAACTAATGATGGGGTATATAAAACAACTAATGGAGGAACAACATGGAATAACCTTTTAACATCTGATGCTTTTTTAGATATAGAATATAAAGGTAATTCATTTAAAACATTATACGGTTCTGATAAATATGGTGATATATATACAAGCACAAATTGGGGAAGTACTTGGACTAATACCTTAAACACTTCAGGGTATAGGGCAGAAATAGCAGTTACCGATGCTGATTCAACAATAGTTTATGCAATGATTGCTAATAATACAGATTATGGTCTTTTAGGTATATATAAATCTACTAATTCTGGATTAAGCTTTACAAATATATACAGTTCAACTAACTTAATGGGATGGAATGCTAATGCTAGTGACTTAGGTGGACAAGGATGGTATGATATATCAATAGCCACATCACCTTCAAATTCAAATAAATTGATAGTCGGCGGGGTAAATTCTCATAGAAGTACAAACGGAGGGACAGCATGGACTTGTGCAAATCACTGGTATGATGGTGCTAATCAAGCTGTTGCGCATGCTGACAAACACAATCTAGTTTATAGAAGCAATGGTGATTTGTTTGAGTGTAATGATGGTGGCATTTACATATCAACAGATGATGGCTTAACCTGGACTGATAAATCTAATGGCTTAATAATTAGTCAAATGTATAAATTAGGAACTTCTAAAACTGTTGCTACAGAAACAATCACTGGACTTCAAGATAATGGCACAAAACTGTTATCATCAGGAACATGGAGTGATGAAAATGGTGGAGATGGAATGGAGTGTTTAATTGACTATACAGATGTAAATACTCAATATGCATCTTCTCAAAACGGCAATTTAGCAAGAACAACTAATCATTGGGTAAACAGTAGTACAATAACTCCACCAAACGTGGTTGGCGCTTGGGTTACTCCATATATTATAGACCCCGTAACCCATACAACACTTTATGCGGGATATGCCGATATTTGGAAAACAACCAACAAAGGCACTTCGTGGACAAAGATTTCAACTATGAATAGTTCAGACAAAATAAATTCAATGGCAATTTCTTCTTCAAATACATCAGTTCTATATGTAGCTGACCCATCAAATATTTGGAAAACAACAAATGGAGGTACTTCTTGGACTACTATAACAGGAACACTGCCTTTTAGCTATTCAAGTATTACATATATTGCTATAAAAAGTACAGACCCTAATACAGTTTGGGTTACTTTAAGTGGTTATAATTCAGATAATGTATATAAAACAACCAATGGAGGAACAACCTGGACTAATATTTCTACAGGATTACCAAGTGTTCCTTTATATTCAATAGTACAAGACACAACAGTTTCTTCTAGCGAAATGCTATATGTAGGAACTCAACTTGGAGTATATTATAAATATGGTACCGATAATTGGCAAGAATATAACCCTAATTTACCTAAAGTTAGAATTGGTGAATTGGAAATATACTACAATTCAAATCCTCAAAACAATAAACTAAGAGCTGCAACATACGGAAGAGGCTTATGGGAAATTGAACCATATGACGCTAATTCAAGTGCCCCACTTACTAGTTTTAATACTAGTAATACCTTCATTTGTACCAGCGATACAGTTTTATTCACTGATGCTTCATCCTTTTCTCCAACATCTTGGTATTGGGTATTCACTCCAAACAATGTAACGTTTATTAATGGTACAAGTGCTAGCTCTCAAAACCCTGAGGTGAAATTTCCTAATTCAGGATATTATAACGTTAGCCTTACTGCTACTAATGGAAACGGAAGTGATACAAAAACAATTAATGATATTATAAAAGTTGGCGGCTTTCAAACTCCATTTATCGAAGATTTTGAAACAACATCTACTACCTTATCAAATTGGAAAACCAATAATCCTGATAATTTATCAAGTTGGGTTTTGGTAAACACATCTGGAAACGGTAATAGTACAAGGTCTGCTGCTATGAATTATTATAGTAACAATCACTCCGGTCAAAGAGATGATTTTATTACTCCTACTATAAACTTAAGTTCTTTAGTAACAGCAACATTACAATACAAACACGCTTACACAAGATATAGTGCATCTTCAACGGATTCGTTAATAATATATATTTCTGGTAACTGTGGTGTTACTTGGAATAGATTAGCTTCTTATGGTGAGGGAGGAACGGGAAATTTTGCAACAGCTCCCGATGCAACATATACTCAAAGTGCAAGCTTTACTCCTACATCAGCAAATGAATGGTGCGGATCAGCAATAGGTGCAGATTGTGATTCAATAGATATAAGTGCTTATGCTGGTAATGACAATGTAGTTATCGCTTTCCAAGGTTATGATAATTATGGAAACAATCTTTATATTGATGATATTAATATATTTGGTTCTACAACTATTACTGTAACAGCAGGGTTCACAACACCTTCCTCGTTATTATGTACGGGCATTCAAACTACATTTACTAATACTTCTAATAATGCCACATCATACACCTGGAAAGAAAATGGAATCATAATTTCAACAACACAAGATTTATCTAAAACATTTACATCAGCAGGTATTTATACAATAACTCTAATAGCTAATAATGGCGCTTTTTCTGACTCTATAAGTCAAGTTATTACGGTAAATCCTTCACCTTCTCAAGCTGCCATACCAACAGGAGCTTCTACTATTTGTACAAATAGTATTACAACATCAAATTATTCAACAACTGGTTCTACTTCTGCTCTTGCTTATATTTGGAGTTTATATCCATCAACAGCAGGAACAATTAGTGGAAGCACAACAAATGCAGTTGTAACATGGGCAAGTGCTTATACAGGAACTGCATACGTGCAAGTAAAAGGAACAAATACTTGCGGAAGTGGGTTAAATTCTGATTCTATAGTTATTAATGTCGGATCTACGCCCGTTGCGGCATCTACTCCAACAGGAACAAGTGTATTATGTGTGAATCCTATAAATACTACATATAATACTACATCCATTCCTAATGCAAGTACTTACCAATGGACAATAAGTCCGTCAAGTGCAGGAGTAATAACTAGTAATGGAGTAACTGCAACTGTGGATTGGAATAATACTTTTACAGGAAATACTACAGTAACAGTTATGGGTTCTAATAGCTGTGGTAATGGTAGCGCATCAAGTCCTCTTAACGTTTCAATAAACGCAATTCCTGGTTCAACAGCTACTCCTACAGGGCCAAATAGTTTATGTAAAAATAATAATAACACAAACTATTATGTTAGCCCAACTAATTATGCTACTTCTTATAATTGGACTTTAAGTCCATCATCTGCTGGTGTTATTTCAGGAAATAGCACTAATGCTGTTATTAATTGGGATAATCAATATGTGGGTCAAACAAACATAAAGGTTTCTGCTACAAATAATTGTGGAACAGGACCTTACTCAAATAACTATGGCGTAATGATAAATAATACTCCTACTACACCAACAATTAGTAATTCTTTTGATACTTTATTTTCTTCAAGTAGCGCAGGTAATCAATGGTATTATTCAAACAGCGCAATTAGTGGAGCAACAAACTATTATTATATCGCCAATAATAATGGTAACTATTACGTAAAGGTTACCAATAGCAGTGGATGTAGTAGTAGCTCTTCAAACTATTATTATAATAGTGTTGGAATAACAAACTCTGATTTTAAGAGTTCTATTAAGATATTCCCCAATCCAACTAAAGGTATAATTAATATTAGCGGTGAAAACATTATAAATATTGAAGTAATGAATGTCCACGGTCAAAAGATAAATGAATATAAGAACTCTCCTAAGAGTAAAAATATTATAATTGATCTTAGTGATAATTCATATGGTGTATATCTATTAAAAATTATTACAACAGATGGATTTCTTTTGGAAAAAGTAATACTTGAATAAGGTATTTTCAAAATAATTAATAACTCAATCCCCTATATATGATTATGTATATGGGGGATTGTTAATTTACAGTAATCTTTAATGGTTTGAAATAAAAAAATTCAGCAGATATAAAAATAATAGAAGGGAAATATCAATAAACAAAAAAAGGAAATATAATTAATATAATTTTCTATTTCAATACACCTAACGCTTTACTAACCTTGGTAAATCCTGCTATACATTTATCAAGATAAGTTAAGTCTGTGAGCTCCATAAAGCTGAACTCGAATACTTGCTTCCCATTAAAAACAAGGAATTAAAATCACTAAAGCATTAGTTCCTTATACTGGATTTAAGTATATAAAGTAAGAATAATAAATATTATTATATAATAATAGCCATAAGTATTTTCTCAATTTTTATTGGAGGGGTGTTTATGGCTATTTTTTTATAGTAATAAAAATAAACAACTCTGTTTATTTAACAGCTTGTAGCTTTTAAATCAAAAATGAAAAATTTGGATCTATTAATTTTCCAATCCAATTTTTCATCCCAAAGCAACATCAAGTATCATCATTATTACAAAACCTATCATTACTCCCGCTGCTGAATAATCTGTTTCGTTTCCAGATTGTGATTCTGGAATCAATTCTTCAACAACAACAAATATCATTGCTCCAGCAGCAAACGAAAGAGCATAAGGCAAGATTGGAGTTATTGCCAAAACTAAATACGCCCCAAATACAGCAGCAATAGGTTCAACTAGACCTGATAATTGTCCATAATTAAATGCTTTTAGTCGTGATAATCCCTCTCTTCGCAAAGGAACGGAAACAGCTGTTCCTTCAGGAAAATTTTGTAGGCCAATACCAACTGCAAGAGTGATGGCTCCAGCTAAAGTTCCAATATCAGGATTATTAGCTAAGGCACCAAAAGCAACACCAACAGCCAGTCCTTCAGGAATATTATGTAAAGTTATTGCAAGAACGAGTAACGTACTACGTTGCCACGAGGTTTTTATTCCTTCGGCTTTTTTCATAGGTAGGCCTAAGTGTAAATGCGGAAGTATTTTATCAATTAATAATAAAAAAGCTCCTCCAGATAAAAAACCTATTGCTGCTGGCAACCACGCCACGCCTCCTTGTTTTTCCGACATTTCAATTGCCGGCATTAGTAAAGACCAAAAACTCGCAGCGATCATTATTCCTGCTGCAAAACCAAGCATTAAATTAAAAAACTTTGGTTTAATCTCTTTAAAGAAAAAAACCATTGCTGCTCCTAATGCTGTTATACTCCACGTAAATATACCCGCAAAGAGAGCTAATAATACAGGATTATATTCAAGTAACCATTCTAAAGTCATAGTTTTTATATTTCATGTTTTTTATAAGCCAACCAAATAACCTCCTATTCCTATAATAAGAGCATATATTATATTAACAGCTTTTATAGCAAAGAAAGATCTTCTCGATTCTGCAAGCAATGGAAGCATCCCATGTCCGTCTTGAACAATTGAGCTTGCCAATAAAATACTAAAGGGAATACTCCCTTGTGCAAATAATGTTACAAAAATCAAGTGTGGTCCCGATTCTGGAATAATACCTATTAAAATAGCAAAAAGTAATACAATAAACATATTAGTCGACATCCACGATTCTATATCAATATAACTTACTAATATGCCAAAAACTAACAAAGTACCAAATGTCCATAAAAATATTCTTCCAAGGTGTTTTTTAACAATATGCCCCCATAAGTGTTTCTCTAAAAAATGATTTGGTACACTAATAGCAATAAATACGGAAAAACTAACAACCGTTATTATTGAAATTCTAATCCACAACTTCGCATTTCCTGCTATCCAACCAACAGAGAAACTGGTTAATAAAATAATTATTAATGTCACCAAGAATAAACGATGAAACGAAGGATGAAACAATTGATGCCAAAACATGTTTTTTTGAAAACAATTACACTTTTCCTCAGTGTGTAAGGGGAAATCATTATCTGAAAATTTGCTTAATATCTTTTTTGGAGTATAAAATTTATCAGTCAAGTATCCTGCAATAATAGCTAAAACAAATAAAATTAAGGTTAATAGAGCTGCTTTTTGTGGAAACATAGAAAACATAACATAGGCCTCATCTCCACTTGTAGCAATCATAGTAGTAACAATTGCTCCAAAAGAAATCATCCTATGAGAAAAAAGAGCAACAGCTGTAAAAGCACCAAGGCACCCAGGAATAACACCCAATAGCGCTGCAAATAAATATTGTTTCCATTTATTTTTTGTAACAATATTTATCCATAAACCACTCGTTTGTACGTTAATATATTCTATAACCAACATCATCACAAAAACAAAACTTGTTATAGTAATCGCTTGTTTAAATATACTATATATTTCGATATTCATAGCTTAATCTCTTTATCAAGTATTCTATTATTTCTCCTTTATTTGATAAAATATTCCCCTTTCTTGCTCTACTGATTCTATAATGTTTTCTGCATCTAAAACATCAAGGTATTTATTAATTTCATTAACATGAATACCCAATATTTTATTTAAATCGTCGAGAGTACAGGGTCGTCGTAAAATTGTTTCAACAATAGCCGTTTCAATATCAGTACGATATGATTGAATATTTTTCCTTTCAGGGGCTGAAGAAATTATTTGCACATTATCTAATTTCCAAAAATTTATTATATCCTGCAATTCCTTTTTACTTGCACCTTTTAAATTAGAAACCGTGCCCGGTCTATCCAGGGTGTTTAATTGAATGGAATCTGGATTTATCTTTTGAATTGCGTTTTTTAATTCTATTAATTCGCTTTTTGAATCATTATAGCCTGGTAAAATAAAAATTTCTAGCCATAATTTTCCTTTAAATATTTTTTTGAAATCAACAATTCCTTTTATATATTTATCAATAGTGAGGCCCTTGGCAGGACGATTTATTTTTTCAAATACCTCTTGTGTTGCTGCATCTAAAGAAGGAAGAATAACATCGGCATCAATTATTGCTTCTCTTACCTTTTTATCAAATAGCATTGTACCATTTGTTAAAACAGCAACCGGAATATTGGGTCTATTTTGTCTAATAAAACCAAGAATATCCCCTATCTTACTATTTAAAGTGGGCTCTCCAGAACCCGAAAAAGTGATATAATCAGGATCAGGATTATTATTGAAATAATTAAGTAATTCTTCCTTTATTTTATCAAAAAGGATATACTCCTTTTCCACAATTGTAAGTTTTGTAGTTTTTCCCACTTCACAATAAACACAGTCAAGAGAACATACTTTTTTAGGAACTAAATCAACCCCCAACGACATACCTAATCTTCGTGAAGGAACTGGTCCAAATAAATATTTATACATAACG
>QMPB01000066.1 GCA_003648395.1 Bacteroidota bacterium | reverse complement strand
AGCTTTACAGTTTTTGGCTGGGCATTTATGATCATTTATATGAGCCTCATATTCATGTCTAAAATATTTTAGAGTAGTAAGCACTGGGTTTGGAGCAGTTTGCCCTAGGCCACAAAGTGAAGCATCTTGTATCTGTTCCGAAAGTTCTTCTAATTGCTCAATATCTCCTTCTTTACCTTTTCCTTCGGTAATCCTAGTAAGAATTTCGAGCATACGCTTAGTCCCAATGCGGCAGAAAGTACATTTACCACAACTCTCGTCTTGAGTAAAGGCTAGGAAAAACCTCGCCATATCAACCATGCAAGTGCTTTCGTCCATAACTACCATTCCGCCAGAACCCATAATAGCTCCTGTAGAATTTACTGATTCGTAATCTATAGGAATATCAATAAGGTGCTCAGGAATACAACCACCTGATGGGCCACCTAGCTGAACAGCCTTAAATTTTTTATCATCTTGAATTCCTCCTCCAAGTCCAAAAATAACTTCTCTAATACTTATTCCCATAGGAACTTCAACAAGCCCACCATGTTTTATCTTTCCGGTAAGAGCAAATACTTTTGTTCCCTTACTTTTTTCTGTTCCATATTTATTATACGCATCGGCACCATTAAGAATTATATATGGTATATTTGCTAATGTCTCAACATTATTAATATTGGTAGGACTTTTCCATAAACCACTTTCTGCAGGAAAAGGAGGACGTTTTCTTGGCATACCTCGTTTACCTTCTACAGATGCAATTAATGCTGTTTCTTCACCACAAACAAATGCACCAGCTCCTTCTTTTACTTGAATATCAAGATTAAAACCTTTAACTCCTAAAATATCTCTTCCAAGATACCCCCTATTTCGTGCCTGTTCTAATGCAATATTCAATCTCTTTATTGCCAAAGGATATTCAGCCCTGCAATATATTATTCCACTTGTAGCACATATAGCATGGGCTCCAATTATCATTCCTTCTATTATAGCATGTGGGTCACCTTCGAGCAACGATCTATCCATAAAAGCTCCTGGATCGCCTTCATCAGCATTACAAATAATATACTTCTGTTTACTCATATTATTACGAGCAAAACGCCATTTCAAACCAGTAGGAAAACCACCACCACCGCGACCTCTAAGTCCACTATCAATAATTGTTTGAATAACCTCATCACAAGTAATAGGTTTATCAACAATCATTTTCAAGGCCTTATATGCCTTATGTTCCTCAGCTTCTTCAATACATTCGGGATCTATATAACCACAGTTACGAAGAGCAATCTTTACCTGTCCATCAAAATAGGCTTTTTCGCTTCCATCAAACATATCTGAATCTACAACAAGCTCCTTTATGGGCTCGTGGTTTTGAATATGGCTATCCATTAGGTCCATAACCTTATCAACAGATATATCTCCATAAAGAAAACGTCCATTATTATCTATAATTTCAACCAATGGTTCTTTATAACACATGCCTATACATGATGTTTGCTTAAGCTCAACATCAAGATTTTCAGCGATGATAATATCATTTATCTTATCGTAAACTTTAGAAGCTCCTGCAGCTATTCCACAACTACCAAGGCCTACTATTATTTGTTTTTTCATGATTTCCTATTCTTTATTTGCCTTAGATTCTTGTATTTTAATATTTTTAAGAACTTTAGAAGAACTTTTGTTGGTTAATTTGCCATAAGTTTCATCGCCGATCATCATTACTGGAGCTAAAGAACAACAGCCTAAGCAAGCAACCGACTCAAGAGTAAACATATTATCTTCTGTAGTTTCGCCATCATTAATTTTTAATGTATCCATTAAGGCAGTAGTTATTTTAGAAGCATCCTGTACATGACAAGCTGTGCCATGGCATACTTTTATTATATGTTTACCAACGGGATTTAACCTGAATTGACTATAAAATGTTGCTACTCCATACATTGATGATAATTCTAAACCTACTTCTGTATTGAGCTTTGTAAACGCCTCTTTTGGTATAAATCCGTATATCGATTGTACTCCTTGAAGAAGTGGAATTAGGTTTCCATGTTTGCTTTTAAGCTTAATAATTAGCGAATCCATTAAGGATAAATCTATCTCTGTAGACTCATTATTTTCTACTAATTCTATTGTTTGATTTTGTATTCTGTTTATTCGCATAGCTATATTTTTAACAATACGAATTTACAAATAAGAACCTTATGTTATATTAATAACATTCTAAATTAAAAATATAGTATAATAAATTATTTATCAATAAGTTCCATGTTTATGATTAGTGATAATTAAGCGATAAATGGATATCTTATTTAGAATATAAATATTTTTGTTTATGCATATAAACATTCATAAATAATTTTTGACTAATCCATTCCGAATTAGACATAAAAAAACTCATTTATTATCCATTAATAAGCTCAGTACATTAGTTTCATAAATATAAGCTATAATCTAGTCGGAGATGATAAAGTATAGATTATTCTATTTCACAACTTTTAGAAATAAATTAATGCCTAAGGGTTCTTGAAAAACTTCAATTTTATTCTTGTCAATACCAGCTTGAAGTGCATAAGCCTTTAATTCGTCAACAGAGCGATGGTGTAAAAACCAATCTCCTAATATTTCCATAATTTTTTTGGAAGGATTTTCAATATTAAAATTACCAATTATCATTTCGCCACCTTCATTTAAGAATTCATAATACTTTTTTAATAAGTAAACAAAATGTTTAGCTTTAAAATAATCAAACAGTCCTGCGCTCCAGATCAAATCATATTTTTTATCAGGAGAGTACCTAATTACATTTTTGTTAGTAAAAGCCATGGATTTAAGATATTTCTTATTCTTATGTTTGGCATAAGCAATTGCCCTCTTGTCCAAATCGAGCATATCAAATGATAAAGTATTATCATTGTTTCTTTCAAAGAACTCAAAAGTTTCTGATACAGGACCACTTCCTAGAATTAATACGTTTTTATTATCTCCATCAGCCGCCTTATTAAGTTTTTCAAATATATCAATAGCCATAGTCTTTCTATTTACCACAGCTATAGCCGCAGGAAAAACATGAAAGAAATCATCCCACTTTTTATAAAGTTTATTAGGATTAGAATACTTCTGATATATTTTTTCGATAATGAAGAAATCACCATTATAACCAAATGGCTTTGTAAATGAAAACCCTATAATTGTATTAGGATTTAAGATAGGTTTCATTATTTCCCTGAAATACTTAATATTATTCTCATCAAGGCTATCTACAAAATCAAATATAAATTGATAATCCTCTTTATCTGGCCCGTTTTTTTCAAATAATGCTGCAGCATATTTGTCAAGAGTAGCGTTCTTAGCTTCTACTTTTTCCATAATAGTAATAATACTTTATTATTCCTCATCAATTATTTCATCAAGCTCACCTACAATTCCATCTAATAGATGTTTATAATCTTCATCTACAGTAATAACACTCATCTTATCAGAAATAATAATTTCAGGATATTTTACTACAAACACTTTAGTTTTATTAATAACATAGTGTTGACTAACTTGAATAAAGATGCTTCCAGGAAATAATAGTGCAACATCTTTTAATTGTTTATTTACAACAATTTCATCCTCAGAAAGGTATATAGTTGTTTTACTATCAGATTCTTCTAAGTAGTATACTTGGTTGATATTAATCTTTTCCAAACCATTAATACTTTGGATAATTAATTGTTCTTTATCATGATCTTTAATATCTAAAAAATTATTAAACATTTCGCTTTCAAGCTTTAGCTTCATGTCATTTTCGAATTTAAATAAAGAAATCTTAATACTAGTTTCTAGTTCTTTATCTGTAAATGGCTTAATAATATATCCATAAGGAAGAGCAACCTTTGCAGCATCAATTGTCGATATATCCGAATTAGCTGTTAAAAATATAATTGGTACATTATTTTTTTTTGATATTTCAACTGCGGCATCAATTCCATTTTCTTCTCCTTTAAGATTTATATCCATAAGAATAAGATCTGGAAGGGATTTATTCACCTCTGCAATAGCATTCTTAGCTGTATCAACAGTGTTCTGAACAATATAACCCAAACTTTCTAGGCTTTCTTCTATGTCAGCAGCAACGAGTAGTTCATCCTCTACTATTAGAATGTTGTATTCTTTATCACTCATAATTATTTCGTTTTAAAATTTATGCAAAATTTAGTTCCATTAGAAAAATCACTTATAAGCTCCCCTTCTATTTGTTGTACTAGTTTATGTATTATCTTCATTCCCAATGATTTTGTTTTTTTAATATCAAAATCCTTATTAATACCAACCCCATTATCCTCTACAATTAAGCTATAATTATTATCGGATATATTATTAAAACTAATGGATATTAGGCCTTCTTGTAATTCACTAAAAGCATATTTTAATGAATTAGATACTAGTTCATTAATAATTAAGCCACAAGGAATTGCAAAATCCATGGGTAAGTTAGTACTTTCTATAAGATATTTATATTTTACCTTATTTTGTTTACTATTATATGTTCGAGCAATATTACCTACCAAGCTTTTAATATAATTATCAAACTTAACATCAGCCAAGCCTTCATTACTATATAAGTTTTCGTGAATAAGTGCCATAGAATGTATTCTGTTTTGGCTCTCTTGCAATATCATTTTTAACTTTTCATCTTCTACATTTCTACTCTGCATTCTTAATATACTAGATATTATTTGCATATTATTTTTTACTCTATGATGAACTTCTCTGAGCAATATATCTTTTTCTTCCAATGATTTTTTAAGGTATTCTTCAGCAAGTCTCCTTTTTTCTTCTTTTCTTTCGAGCTCCCATTTCATCAATGTAATACCTGCAAATTCGTCAATTAAGGAAAGAAGCTTCTTTGCTTCCACAGGTTTCATAAGGTAGCCGTCAACTCCTAAATTTATCGATTCAATAAAGTTTTCCTTAACACTATATGCCGACATTACAACTATCTTCGCCCCTGGATACATGGTTTTTATCTCCCTTACCATTTCTATACCATCCATCACAGGCATATTAATATCAGTAATAACTAAATCAGGTTTGTATTTATGATAAAGTTCAAGTCCATGATTACCATTTTTAGCAATATAAAAATGTGCAACATGCTTCTCCAATAACCTTTGGTATAAATGTCTTATAGTTTCATTATCATCTACGAAAAGTACAGATAAATTATGTCTATTTGCAGGAGTTATATCTTTTTTCATTTTAGTTTTATTTAAGAAATTGCTTTTCTAATTTTTCATACAATTCCTTTGCTAAAATTGGCTTGAAAAAATAATCGTCACATCCTGACTCATTAATGCTATCATATTCTTCTCCGACAACATAAGCAGTTTGAATTATTATTGGAATATTTGAATCTATTCTTTTTATCTGTTTAGTTGCTTCTAGTCCATTCATTACAGGCATACGAATATCCATAAGAATAAGGTCTACTTCTTTATTGCTCTTTATATAATCAACAGATTCTTGTCCATTTTTAAGCCATATAGTAGTAGCATTTGTCTTCTGCAATTGTTTCTTTATCAGTATATAATTAATCTCTATATCATCAACTACTACAATTGTTTTGTCTTGCCAATTATTCATTATCATCTATTTGTTTTTGTTGATCATCAATATTTAATGGTATATGGAAAATAAACTCAGAACCGTTACCAAGTCCGCTCTTTACTCTTATATCACCACCCATTATTTTTAAATAGGTCTTGCAAATAGCCAAACCCAAACCAGCTCTTTCATCTACAGAATTACTACTAAGAGTTACTTGCATAAAACGTTCAAATATAAAACTTTGTTCTTCTTCAGGTATTCCAATGCCAGTATCCTTAACGTAGAATTCTATAATATCATCAGAAATACGATAGCCAAATTTAACGCTACCTTTTTCAGTATATTTACAGGCATTATTTACAACATTTACTAAAATCTGCTTCAATCTCATTCTATCACAACTAATAAAGAAATCATGATCCTTACCGTTATTATAAGAGAACTCAAGATTTTTCTCTATAACATCGTTATTCATTTCAAACATATCATTAACTTCTTTTGTAAGTTTATTAATATTAAAAGTTTGAATTTCTAATTTCAATATTCCCGCTTCTATCTTTGATATATCCATTATCTCATTAATAAGATTAAGAAGGTGTTCGCCACTATTAACAATAATATTGATAAACTCATTTAATTCTTCTTCGTCTTCAGCCTCAGTAAGTAAATTTGCAAAACCAATTATTCCATTCATTGGAGTTCTAATCTCGTGGCTCATATTTGCCAAGAATGTTGATTTTAATTTATCTGATTGTTCTGCTCTTTCTTTGGCTTTTTCTAACTTTTTCTCTATTATATTTCGTTGTAATATCTCATTATTAAGCTCAATATTCTTTACCATTAATGAGTCTGTTCGATCTTTTACTTTACCCTCTAAACTTAAATTAATATCTCTTATTTCACTATTCTTATATTCTAGTTGTCGTAACAAATCAAAATTCTTTCTATCTGATATCTCCATATGAAATGAAGCAAACATTCCAATAAAATTGGCCCCGATAAAAAAGAAATTATTTGTTAATACTATATCTATATCATTTTTGAAAATACTTATTGCTAAAAAATTATAAATAATAATAGAAAGCCAACCAGCTAATGTAGAATGTAAATACCTAAGTTTAATAAATGTAGATCCTGAAAGAAATATTAGCATAAAACCACTACTATATAACGAATCACTTGGCAGCTGAACTATCATTACTATTACACCCGTTGCTGCAACTATATATGCAAAAAACAATAGTTCTTGCCAGAATTTCTGAAAGGATTTAGTGTAAGATATTGCAAAAACAAATAGTAATAATGGCACTACAATAAGAAACCGTATTTGTAGGAATTGCTTAAGAAAATCACCTGCTGTTAGTACATCCAAATATCCAAATAATGAATACATTGCTGCTAAAATCAAAAAAGCTACTCTTGTAGTATTTAATGATTTAGTAAAGTAATTATCCCGAAATTCATCTTCTATTTCACTAGAAAATTTATATTTAAAACTATTCATTGAAAAAATATAAATTCATAAAAAGTTTCTTTCACTAACAATAAATAGAAACACATTATAGTTAGTTTTTTAAAAAAAAATAGATAACTTAAGTACAAAATACCAAAGCTAATTTTAGTGCCTAGCAAAAGTAGGGATTTAATTCTAACTATTGACACTATTTAACCAAAATATTCTAATATACATTATTAATAATTGTTTTGAATAAAATGTTATTTTTTAAGAATTAAAAAACTTAAATATCTAGAATAATAAATGAGCTACTATTATTAATATTACTGTATAACAATGCTTTACTGACTTATTATATTTTAATATAGCTTCAGAATAATATACCTATTCTAGTAAATTAAGAGAAAGTTACTTCTATAATATTAACTATTCTATCTTAATCGTTCCGAATCACGAATAAGTTTTTGATCCTTACGAATATTCCTATTTGCAAGTATTAGTAATAAAACAGTAACAATTGGAAAAAAGGCAGCTACATCATAAGTTGGTGTAGTAGCAACAGTTTCAAGCTTAGAAACCATATCCGAGAACAGAAAAATGCCTGCCAATAAAGCAAAATTAAATAGCAATGCTATCATATTAATAGCAAGTTGTTGTTTACGATTATTATACCTAAAAATACTTGCTATTGATAGTATTGCTAAAATAGAAGCTAAAATAGGCAAAATCCATATTTTTGGCAATTCACTAACTAAACTAAGAGAATCAACACCTTCAAATCGAAATATATTCATATAAAACACAACATCACCAATATGGAATACAACAACTGGTAAAAATGACATTATTGCGATTAGTATAAAAACTAATGCTAAGTAGATTGATTGCACTCTTTGTATC
Source organism: Bacteroidota bacterium (assembly GCA_003648395.1). The sequence goes on along the minus strand of QMPB01000066.1, from coordinate 5,297 downwards.
ATAACTATGGTTTTCTGTTATTTATAAGAAGTGGCAAATATAATTATTAATTGGATTAGAATTATAGTAAAAGTAAATAATACAAAGTAAATTATCTCTAATACATAAAAGGTTTTAATGTATTTTTGCTATCATCAAATTTTAATACTATGACTTTAGAAGAACGATATAACAAAGCAAAATTACAAGAATTGGTTAGTATTATTGAAAATAAAGATGATTATACTAAAGATTGTATTGATGTTGTAAGTATTGAGTTGAAAAATAGAAATACAAACAAAGATGTAGTTGAAATAATTGCAGAAGAAATACTTAGAGATAATTTCAAATTATTTTTAATAACATTTGTGCCATATAATACAAGAATAAAAGAATATAATAGCGAGTTTGTTAGTAAAGAACGTATTGTAGAAATACAGAAGGAAGAATTTGATAAATGGCAAGAAAGGAAAGATCTTTTTGAGTTTGATGTATGGAATTATGCTATTGGTGGAGCCTTATAATCAACATTCGAAGTAATAATTATTAGTCTTAAAATTATAATAATAAATTATTTAACTAAATGCCCTATTATACATATATATTATTATTTATACTTCTAATAGTATCTATCTGGATATTATTTATGAAAAGGCAAATAGCAACTAATAGCAAAATAATAAGACAGAAGGAAGCGCGAATAATACAGCTTAGAAATGAGATAGATTCATTGGATTTGGATAATCAAACAGTAAATATGGCATTGAATATTATTCAAAAAAATAAGATGCTAGAAAAAATCCGTAGGAAAATCACTAAATTTAGTTCACAAAAAGACTTTCAGAATTGTTTAACTGAACTAACAGAGTTGGATTATCTATTATTTGAAACTTTACAGTTAGACAAAGATAGAGACACTTTTAAAATTTTTATTGAAAAATCTAATCAATACTTTTACAGTAAACTAAATACTAAATATCCAAATCTTACAAATAACGAACAACGACTTTGTACATTAATAAGGCTCGATTTATCATCAAAAGAGATAGCGAATATACTTAATATTTCAGAAAAAAGTGTTGAAATGAATAGATATAGACTACGAAAAAAGATTCAAATTCCAAAAAGTGAATCATTATCCTTATTTATTAAGTCAATATAATATAGTAATAACCACAACTATACGTTCAGTGTAGCAGTTATGTAGTACCCCCAAATATACATTGTAGAGGTTAAATATAGCTATATTTTTAGACAAAGAATACCTTTGTATATATATTTGCATTTGTAAAATTTATCGTAACTATTTAACTTACTTATAATACAATGAATAAAATACTACTCATTAGTGCAATTATTTTATCAATAATATTAAGCACAAAAATTGTTAGCGCTCAAGAAGCGGATAGTACAGCACATCAGTTTTTTAGAAACCAATATGGATTGCTTGTTGATTTGCAACCACTAGAGCCCGAATCTTGGAATGGAATAATATCTTTTCGCAGTAAGGATAAAACCTATCGTCTTTGGTTAGATAACCGTGTATATATTGATGGAGCTTACTTCTTCGATAATAATACATATAATGCAATAGGAAATGGTTTGACCGTGAGAAGAGCTCGTTTTGCTGTAAAAGCAACTCTTCACAATAATTGGTACGGTGAGATTGATTTAGATTTTGCTGGTTCTGAAGTGGAGATGAAAGATATGATTATTGGTTATAACTTTTCTTTAAATAAAGATGGTTTCTTAAAGAATGTGAAAATTAAAGCTGGTAATTTCAAAGAAACATTTTCTATGGAATATACTACAACATCAAGATACCTTACATTTATTGAACGTTCTTTAACAAAAACATTTGTACCAGGTCGTACATTAGGATTACAAACACAAATGAATAGCAACCGGTTCTTTTTAGGAGCTGGAGTGTCATTTAATGATGTTGGAGATTCTGAAGTCACAGCTTGGTCTAAGGATAACAATAAGAAGAGAGGAATGGATGAAGGGTACAGTGTAACTGGTAGATTAGTAGGTTATCCAATTATTAATGATAATTCAGTATTACACATTGGAGTTGCTGCTTCGTACCGTACACCAAAAACAAGCTGGGAAATTAGCGATGGTTACAGATACTCTACTCGTTCATTGACCAGTATTAACAGGAAGAAATATTTAGATACTGACGACATTAGTAATGTTGAGAGCTTAAGACTTATCGGTTTCGAACTAGCTGGTGCTTATAAAAACTTTATGTTTCAAAGTGAATATATGATGCAGAGAGTTAGTGGAACTTCTTTAAATAAAAGTGGACAGAATGCTGCAAATTTTGATGGAGCTTATATTCAGGCAGCTTGGTTAATCTTTGGTGGTCATTATAGATATAATACAGCTGAAGCAGAATTTACACAAATTAGTAGAGGACAAACATGGGGAGATATTGAACTTGCCGTTAGATACGATTATATAAGTTTAAATGATTTTGATGCAAAAGTATATGGTGGTGGTGCAAATGGTTTTACTATTGGTACAAACTATTATGTAAATTCAAATGTAAAAATCATGTTAAACTATTCTTTGCTTGATCATGATAGATATGCAAATGGAAAAGGAAAATTATATACAGGTTATGATTCAAATGGTAACTTAACAAAAGATTGGTCAAAAATTGATACCTCTGAAGGAGCACCAGGTGAAAAATTTGGATTTGTAGCATTAAGACTAGAAGTAGATTTCTAGACTATTAACATAAATAATATTTTAACAAACAATAATAATTATTAATAACAATTTAAAATCAAACAAATGAAAAGAATTAAATTTTTTCTAGGTAGCTTAGCTGTAATAGCAATGCTTGCAACAGTATCTTGTAATAAAGATGAAGATAATGATGGTGATAATGGTGATGATAATCCTCCAGCAAAAACATCTGATTTATTAGTAAATGAATTAATGTCTAAAGTAGAGACTCAAGGTATTTTTTATACTGATGCAGAAGGGAAATACTCTGATTGGGCTGAATTATACAATAATGGTGATGAAGAAATTAACATTGCAGGTTATTTTGTTGCTGATGATGGTGAAGAAAGTGATGTTGCTGACTATTATGAAATTCCTACAGGACATGATGCTTTAACTACTATTCCTGCTAAAGGTCGTATGATGTTAGTATTTGGTGCTTCTGCTGATGCTGCAGGAACTATAGATATGGAAGGTTTTGTTAATGACACTCTTTTTATCCCAATGAGCCTTAGTGCTAAGAAAGATAAAGCCGTTGCAATCTTTGATACTGACCAAACATTTGTAACTGAGTCTGCTGATTTTTCTGAAACTGGAGAGTTTGGTATATTAGAAGATGACAAATCTTTAGGCCGTGTTGCTGATGGTGATGACACTTGGCAAGTATGGGATGTTTCAACTCCTAATGCTGAGAATAAATAATATCATTTTAGAATGATCTATTAAGTTAGAATAAGCCTCCTTTAATGTAGGCTTATTCTATTATTTAATCAATTTCTGTTGGAATTATAAAAATAGAGAAATATTCTCTAATAGATTAATAATCAATAATACATGTATCTTAAATTAAATTACATACTAGTAATAATAGTTATTCTCACCCTTAACTCTTGTAATAAAGATGTTGATATTAGTGATGATGATAATAATAATCCGGTAACTGAACGTATTATTACTTTAGAGAATAGTTATGATTTACAAGTAGATGAGCCCTCAGGATTAAGTTTTTATGAAGACGGCAACTTTATGACTGTAGACGATAATACTAATAAGATATTTGTAATATCTCCTCAAGGCCAACTTATATCTACAAGGAATTATGTAGGTGATGACTTAGAAGGAGTAACATATAATAGTAAAACCAAAACAACTTATGTTGTACTCGAAGCTAAACGCAAACTTATTGAGCTTGATACATTAGATAACATACTCAATGAGTGGAGTTTTACTGTAAATGACGGAGTTAAGAAGAACGGTTTTGAAGGTCTTACTTTAGATATAGAAAATGAGATATTCTATATTCTTAATGAGGCCTCTCCTGGCCTACTTATTAGTTGGGATTATAAAACCAATAAAGTATTAGAAGAAATAGAATTGCATTTTGCAACTGATTATTCAGGAATTTTTTATGACAAAAAAGATCAAAGCTTATGGATAGTTAGTGATAAATCCCAAAAGATATTTCATACTAATTTAAAAGGTGAATTAAAAGAAGATTTTGATTTGGACTATGATAAAGCGGAAGGAATAATTGTTGATTCAGATAATAATTACATATATATTGCAAGAGATTTTGATAGCAATATAAAACTATTTGTATACAAATTATCACAAAAAAAATAGGAAATGACATTAATAATACCAAGATACGAGTTTAGAATTTTTGGAACTGATATTCAATATATTATTGAGAACCTTAAGAGAGTTGGTAAGTTTCAGAAAGAACGTAAAATATCTGAAATTTATCTAATGACTGCAGGTAATACTGATAATAATATCAAAATTAGGAATAAGAACATTGATATTAAGAGATTAGTTGAAAACAGTGAAAACTTAGAGCAATGGAAACCTTTTAATATTGGTAAGTTTCCATTAAAAACAGAGATTATTAAAAATGACATTTTTCCATCACTTGGTGTAGAAGCTCCAGCTTTTGATAAAGCTATGTATACTCTTGAGCAATTTATGAAAGAACTAATTATTGATGATCCAGACATTATTGTTGCTTTAACTGAAAAAGAAAGATTTGGATATAGTTTCAATAATTGTATTTGCGAATATGCTAAAGTAAAGATCAATGGAGCTTTAATTTATTCATTATCAGTAGAATCTGAAAATTATAAAGATGTTGAAGATAGTGTAGGAAAACTTGGAATGACAAATTTGGATAATATAAATTATCCTAAACAAATAAAAAGAGTTTTAGGGCTTGAAATAGATAATAGAATAAACAAATACTTATAAAAAAAGAAAATGGCTAAAGAAGAATTAAAAATTGGAGAAATCTCAAAACCACGTTTTGAGTTCAGAACTTTTGGACAAGATTTTGATGATGCAGCATATATTATGTCAAGAAAATCAGTTCCAGTACCAGAAAAAGTATGGCAACGTGAGAGTGATGAAATATATATTGTTTCGCGTACTAACGATATTAATAATACCAAACTTCGCGATGGTAAAATGGATATCAAAACATTTGTAAAGAGTGTTGATGGTTTAGAACAGTGGAATCCACTTATGAAAGGTGAATTTCCTATTAGCAAAAAAGTATTAGAAAATGATGTGTTTCCAGCATTTATGGT
>QMPB01000065.1 GCA_003648395.1 Bacteroidota bacterium | reverse complement strand
TAAAAATAATATTTTAAAATAAGTTCTCATATTTGTCATTTGAACAATACAAATATACAATATTTATACTTTGTTATTACAGTATTTAATACTAGAATAATATGATATAAAATTATTTTAGTTTTAATATAAAATAGCTTATTTTTGCCAAATATATAGCATGACAAAATTGCAGTTAGTAATATTTTACTCAATTTATTATGTTGTATATTAGTATAATAAAGAATTTATATAAAGTTATAGATTAAGTATGAAAAGTTTTAAGTATATAGTTTTTGTTTTTAGTGTTTTATTCTTATTATCATCAAAATATGCAGTTTCTCAATCCGATAATATGGATTATAAACTTGGTATGGTTAAGGTATTATCAAATGATAATTACGAAGCAATAAAATATTTTGGTTTAGCAATCAAGAAAGATAAGGATTTAGTTTTGGCATATTATCAACGTGGTGTATGCTATACTAAAGTTGGCGAAACAGAAAAAGCTATCCAAGATTTCTCTGTAGTAATTAAAAAAACTCCTAATAATTACCAGGCTTACACCAATAGAGGACAATTATATTATAGAACTAGTGAGTACCGAAAAGCAAAAGAAGATTTTGATAAAAGCATAAGCCTAAAGGATGACAATGCCTATACTTATTTATATAGATCTAATGTAAGTATTAAACTGAGGTCATATAATGATGCATTAAAAGATGCTGATAAGGTGTTGTCGTATTTGCCAAGTCATAAAGGCGCTCATAAGAATGCGGCTATTTCTGCTACTGAGCTTAAAAAATATAAGATTGCATTAAGTCATTACGATTACTTGTTAGTACAATCGCCAGATAATGCAAACTATTATGCACTACGTGGTAAAGTGTATTTAAAGTCTGGAAATAATGCTGCTGCGTGTAAAGATTTTAAACAATCCTCGGCCCTTGGTAGTGGAGAGGCTAAGTTTGATATGGAGAATAATTGTAAGTAGCATAATATTAAGTTATTAGGCTATTATTATTTTGTCATTTTGATATAACTATAGAGTTTATTATTTTGTTATTTCTATTGTATAGCCATTAAATTCAATAATATCACCTACTCTAAGTTTTTTTCTTTTGCGAGTTTCAATTTCATTATTTACAATAGCCTCGCCTTCTGTTATAAACATATTTGCTTGACCGCCACTTTCTACTAAATTTAGAATCTTTAATAGTTTGTTTAATTCTATATACTCCTTATTATCTATTTGAAACTGCATTAGGTATAAGTTTATTTGTTAAAAATTATTTACGTTTACAAAAGTACTATTTAAAATTCTATCTTAAACTATAGTATTCGCAGATGTATTTCCTAAGTTCTAATAGGTATTATTCTTTTAACTAAATAATATAATAATAGATAAATCTTGCATTTCGCTGGAATATTACTTATATTTGTTGGATAAATAGATACTTATAACTTTTGTATACATAAAAGCAAATCAAAATCTAAAAGATTCTATTAGATTCAGCCTACGCAGCTATTGAATTGTTTAGAAAAAATAGAACGATCATAACTAACACCAAACAGAGTTTATTAACAGAAATAATTCAATTTATTACCAATAAATTTAGTTTTTTAGTACATAATTTTTCATTATAGATTAATAATTAAACCATAAAGCCATGAAATCAATAAAAACTTTTATTAGCATTTTATTATCAATAATAATGTTAACTAATTTTTATTCGTGTGAATGCGAAGAAATTATAGAACCAGAAGATATTGCTCCAAATTATATGGTTTCTCAATACGAACTTGATAAAGCTATTGTAGAGACTAATACCACAAATGTGGCCACCGGTTTTGAAACTGTTTTTTCTGAATTGATTTCGGATAGTACAAATCGAGCGATATTTAGTCAGGAGTTTGTTGATGCGGCTAGGTTTTATGATGATAATTCAGGTTACTTTTTCGTTGAAACACTAGATGGCGCATGGGTTGTTGCTATTGTAAATCATGCACTTATAGGCACTTCCCGAATTAATATTCAAGATATAAATGGGAAATATTTTATTCAAGAAATGGTGGAAACTGTTAGGTATAAGGGTTCTGGATTTGTAGAATATTATCGTGAAAAACCATCTACTGGAGCCATTGAGCGAAAACTAAGCTTTGTTACATTGATACCTTCTGCAGACTGGTTTATTGGTACTGGTTTTTATGGCGATCCTCCAGAAAAGTTGTACGAACCTTTTGATGCACAAAAAGAAGTTTTATTGCAGGTAACTTCTACAATGGCAAAAGGAATATCTGGAATTTTGGATAGTATATATACCGATGAGAATAGTGTTGTCCAATTCTGCCAAACAATGGTTGACCATATCAGTTTCTTTGACAATGGTTCTGGTTATTTCTTTATAAACGATTTAGATGGAATTAATATAGCTCATGGGGCTGATGCATCTCACCAAGGGCAAAATGACTATGACATACAGGATAATAAGGGGGCTTACATAATTCAGGATATGATTAATATTGCCAAAGGTTCTGGTTCAGGATATTATCAATATTATTGGAATAATCCAGCTACAGGAGATGAACAAATTAAAGTTACTTATGTAATGCGAATTCCAAATACAGATTATTTTATTGGTTCGGGTTTTTATGTAAAATAATAATTAACTAGTTTATTATTTAGAAGTTTTACTAATCAATAATTTCTTATTTTCTAATTGAAACTGCATTATTTGTATTTTTGCACTTTAATATTCAATTTATGAAAATAAAAATTCTGTATAGAGGTATATTAATTACTATTGCGGCAATAGTGATTATTGCCTTAATCCCTTTTGGTAGTAATAATATTGCTATTAATTATATTGAAAGAAGCTCTGGTGAGCTTAAAACCGAGAAAGTGTATGGTGAAGCTTGGTTAGCTTGGCTTTATAATAATCCCATTGGTGAGCTTACTACATCTACTTTGGTTAAACGCAAATTCCTTTCTGATTGGTATGGTTCTCAAATGGATAAACCTAGCTCTAATAAAAAGATTGAAGGCTTTGTGGAAACTTATAATATAGATTTAAGCATTTGTCAAAAGCAGGAGTTCGATAGCTTTAATGACTTCTTTTATCGTAAGTTAAGAAGTGATGCGCGTGATATTGATGCTGATTCATTATCAGTAGTATCTCCTGCTGATGGAAAAGTGTTAGCTTATTCTAACATAAAGAATGAAGATTTTATAGTAAAAGGCTATAAGTTTAATGTAGAAACATTTTTTCAGAATCCTTTCCTTTCAGATATGTATGCCGATGGTAGTTTGATGATAATTCGCCTTTGTCCAACAGATTACCACCGATATCATTTTCCTGTAAGTGGCATTATTAGTATCGATACACTTATAAATGGTGATTATTATTCGGTATCGCCAATTGCATTGCGTAAAAAAGTTGAGCTAATTAGTTTAAATAAAAGAAGTTATAGTGTAATTAGCACTATTGAGTTTGGTGATGTTATTATGTCAGAAGTTGCGGCAACTATGGTTGGTAGTATGATAAATACTTATAGCGATAATTCCATTATTAAGGGAGAAGAAAAAGGTTATTTTAAATTTGGCGGATCAACAGTGGTGTTGTTCTTTAAGAAAGGAAGTATTATAATTGATAACGACCTTCTTGAAAATACTAGAAACGGCTTGGAAACTGAGATTAAAATGGGAGATAGGATAGCAATAAAAGCTACTCTTTAATTATAGTCTGTTTCTCTATTTTTTCATCATAAATTTTAAATCCACAATTCTGATAAAAGCTTAATGCTCTTTTACTATCATTAGAACAAGTATGAAGCATTACTTCCTTTATATTTCTAATTTTTAATATATTTAGTAGTGCAAACATCATTGTTTTCCCATAGCCTTTACCTATTGTATTTGGTGTTAAGCCAAAATATATTATCTCTGGCTTAATGGAAAAATCTAACTCAAAATATCCAATTATATCCTCATTACTATAAACGTAATATACTTCTGTAGTGTCTTTTGCGAGTATGTGATGCAGTTCTTCTCTATTTATTATTAATCTTTCGGACCATTGCCAGGCACCACCAATCTGTTTATAAATAGATAGGTAATTTTCAATATCAATATTTGATTGGAGCACGCAATCAATGGTGTCAGTATTGTGTATTTCATACGAACCTAATTCATAATTGAGATACCAAACTATAGCTTCTTCATATCTTATGCTACTATTATTCATATTTAGCTTCAATTCTATGAACACCAACCGAATAATCCTTAAATATTAAGGAATATATATATTCGAAATGCTCCTTATTATTTACAAAGTCAAGATTATTGGTGTCAATTATTAAAATTCTAAGATTATTTTGCTGTTTTATAAATTCAAAATAGCTATTCTGAATTTTTTCTAAATATTCATCCTTAATTTCTAGCTCATAATCTCTACCTCTCTTTTTGATATTGCTTTGTAAAGTGTCTACATTAGCATATAAATAAACCAAAAGGTCAGGTTTTATCAGGCTTTGATTTATAATTTCAAATAATGTATTATATAGCTTGAACTCATCAGTTTGCAATGTTTTGCGAGAGAATATTAGGGATTTATTAATAAAATAATCGGCAATAGTAAATGTTTTGAACATATCTTTAGAAGCAAGTTTATCTTTAAGCTGCTGAAATCGCTCAGCAAGAAATGATAATTCTAAAGGAAATGCAAATCGCTCAGGATCTTTATAAAATTTTGGAAGAAAGCTATTGTCCTCAAACTCCTCAAGAATTAATTTGGCATTACATTTTTCTGCAATAAGTTTAGCTAAGGAGGTTTTTCCTGCGCCAATATTGCCTTCTATTGCTATAAACTGGTATGTATTATCTATATTAGTCATTCTTATATTGCCATACTTTTACAGTGTCATTACATTCATTTAATAGTTCTTTTATGCTTTTTTCTAAAACCGGATGATTAAAATTTGGAACAATATCCATCAGGCAAATTAGAGTAAACATTCTTTCGTGTAAACGGGGGTGAGGTATAATTAAATTCTCTGTTTTTATAATCTCAGAATTATAAAACAAAATATCAATATCCATTTTTCTAGAAGCGTAAGCATTACTTTGCTTCTTTCTTCCTGTTTGCACTTCAATTGCTTGTGTGAGTTTTAATATTTCCAAAGCATCTTTTTCAGTTTCTAATTCTATACATATATTTAAGAAATTGTTCTCACTTTCGAAACCCCAAGCTTCACTTTCATATATTTCTGATTTGGAAACAATATTTCCTAACTTACTAATCTCTAGCAAAGAATCTCTAATTAACTCACTTCTATTACCCATATTTCCACCAAGAAGCAAAACTACTTTATTCATAGATTTTCTTATTAAGTAGTGAAATAATTCTTTTGCTCATATTATTGAAAAAACGTTTGTTGCCAAATGCAACAACCCATTGTACACCTTTTACTGCATTGGTAATAAAAATTTCTTCAGCTGCTTCCAAATTAGCCTCAGTAAGCGAAGTTTCGATTATAGGAATATTATTTTCGGCAACAATTTTAAGCACCATCTGACGCATTATTCCATCTAGTATTCCATCGTCTATTTGTGGTGTATATAAATTTCCATTAATTACGGCAAATATATTTGAGCTGCTAGTTTCAGTAATATTATTAGAAGTATTTGTTAAAATGGCATCGTCCCATTTGTTTTCTCTTGCATCCAATGCTGCTATTATCATTTCTTGCTTTGCAATGGTTTTTACTTTCGAGAAAATACTTTTATGCTGTTTTATCTTAGTTGTAATCCCAATATGCAAGCCTTTGGTATTAAGAGTGTACTCATTGTTATCTATGGCAGTAGCTTCTAATAAATATTCACAATCATTGGTATCAGGTAGGTATAAGCCACCATCTTTTCTAAATACTTGCAAGCGGACTCTTGCAGCAGATTCAATCCCATTTGCTTTTATAAGTTCTCTAGTCTTATCAATTAGCTGTTGTTTATCGGGTAGATTAGAAGTTTCAATCTGTAATAACTTCATACCTTCAAGCAACCTATTATAATGTAGGTCGAGAAACATGATTTTATTATTGGTAAAAAACATACTTTCAAATAAGCCATCAGCATAGCGAAAAGCTCTGTTTTTTATGCTAATACCATCATCTATATTACGCATCTCTCCAGAAAAAATATAATATTGCATCTAATTGAAATTTAAGTGTGCAAAGTTAGTAAAATAAGTAATTATTAATTCTTATTTTTCAATCTTCATTCTTAATTCATTATTCTCTATTATTCCCCTTCTTCAATTCTTTGCAAATGACAAAAAGCTAGTTCTCCAGTTTCTTCATTACGTAAATGAAGCCCATTTCCTTCGCAGTATTCATACTCTTTACAATCAGCACAAATGCCAGTTTTGGTCCAACTTCTATCTCTAAAAATTTGATATTTATTCTCCCATACTTCAGCAATATTATCTTTGTAAATATTGCCTTGCTTATAGTTTTCTCTTAGGTTGGGGCATGCAGAAATAGAGCCGTCTGCAAGTATTGATGCTATGTTAATTCCTGCTTGGCAGAAGAAAAAATCGTCTCTTACTTCTTTTTCGTAGTTTCCTAAAAATCCTTCGCAGCCATAGCTCATATCAATTTTACCTTCCTTACGAGTTTGGGCAATGAAATCAAATAAGGCTTTAAATTGCTGTGGGTTAAGTTGCAATAAATCGTTTACCTTGGCTCTACCAATGGGAAAGATGGTGAAAACACGCCATTCTTTTATGCCAATTTCTATAAGTAAGTTTTTAAGTTCATTTAGTTCATCAAAGTTCTGAGTATTTATACAGCTTACCACATCATATTTAAGATTCTCTACTTGTGGTAGAAGCTTTACTGCAGATATTACTTTTTCGAAACTGTGCTTATTGTTTCTGAGCCAGTTATGAGAATCATTAAGACCATCTAGGCTAATAGTTATAGCGCGCATACCAGCATTCAAAAGACTATTTAAGCGTTCCTTGCTAAGTAGCATTCCGTTAGTAACAATGCCCCAAGGGAATCCCCTTTTATATAGTTCACGACCTGCATCCTCAATATCTTTACGTAATAACACCTCGCCACCAGTAATAGCAATCATTGTATTATTGGGATCAACTATGTCTTTGAGTTTATCAATTGCGCCAATAAAATCAGTAATGGGCATATCTGGCACATGAGCATCTTTCTTGCAATCGCTACCACAATGCAAGCAGTTTAAATTACATCTAAGAGTGCATTCCCAGAAAATATAATTGAGTTTATGAAGTTTTGTGGCGTTTTTCTTATACTGTTTGTATAGTTTGAGACCGATTCGTTTTTTAATGGAAATATCTGCTACAGACATTATTTCTTATCTAATTCTATATTGAACTCCTTGGAAGTTTCACCTTCATACCAGTTGCCATCGCCATTAGTGTATTCAGGATTTTTAAATTCAACAACGGTATCTAAATTATGAAAATTGCCATTTGTTGCTCCATCAATATCTGCAAACTCAATATCTATTTTTTGATTTCCAGGGAAGCCATAGTTATCCACGATATTGTAGTTTCCACTATTATCAGTAAATGCTGTATCTCCTTTCATTACTACTCTAATATTTTTAATAGGAGTATTATCAGTACTATTGGTAACATTACCATTTACAATATACTTAGCTGAAGGTACACCATATTCAGCAACAGGGTCAATGCCTATTTTTTCGCATGATGATGTCAATCCCAATATTCCTAAAAGGCTCAATATTATTGCATTGTATGCTGAATAGTACTTTATTTTTACTTTTTTCATTATTGAATACCCTTTGAATAGAATTGTACACTCACAAAGATACAAATAAATATTGAATTAGTAGTAGTGGTAAATGTGTATTTTATCATTTTATATACCTCGTAATTAATAAATAAGTGAAATAAATAATAGTACATTTGTATGAAACTATACTTTATGAAAAATATTCAATTAAAACGAGTTTTTGATTTTATTGAGACTATTGAGAAAAATAATAACCGTGAATGGTATACTGATAATAAATCTTTTTATTTGGATGCCAAGAATGATTTTGAAGAATTTCTTGAATTTGTAGGCAATCAACTTGAAATTATTGATCCAAGTTTTCATTTTACAAAAGCTAAGGATTATACCTTTAGAATATACCGCGATGTACGTTTCTCTAAGAATAAGGCTCCTTATAAAAATCATTTTGGAGCTTTCTTAGCTAATGGTGGTCGTAAGTCGCCAATGGCAGGTTATTATATTCATTTAGAGCCTGGTGCTTCATTTATTGGTGGTGGCGTATATCGCCCAGATAAGGATTATTTGAAAGTAATTAGGCAAGAGATGTACTACTCTTTTAAGGATTATGAAAAGATAGTTCTTAATGACAGTTTTAAAGAGTATTTTCCTACGCTAATGCCCGATAAGCTAAAAACTGGCCCTAGAGATTTCCCAAAGGATTGTGATGCAATAGAATGGCTGAAATATAAGAGTTTTGCTGTGGGGCATTCAATTTCTAAAGAGGAAATAGTATCAGCTAATTTTGCAAAGGACGTTATTAATGGCTTTAGTACTCTTAAACCAATGAATGATTTCCTGAATAATGCTATAATTGAAAATGTATAGTAAGGTTTATTATTCCAATCACAATTCATCTACGGGCAAGATACCCGAGATGCATTTACATGTAACACGGCCTTCTTTGTAACACAATCTTCCAGACCGTAGTTATTTTAAGGTATAAATGTAATTCCAACAGATCTACGGGCAAGATGCCCGTGATACACTTCAAATCTACGGGGGAATATGCCCGAAATACATTTTTCTGTAACACGGTCTTCCAGACCGTAGTTATTATAAGGTATAAATATAATTCCAATAGATCGATCTACGGGCAAGATGCCCGAGATACACTTCAAATCTACGGGGGAATATGCCCGAAATGCATTTTTCTGTAACACGGTCTTCCAGACCGTAGTTATTATAAGGTATAAATGTAATTCCAATAGATCTACGGGCAAGATGCCCGTGATACATTTCCCAAAACACAAAAAAGCCCCAACAGATTTTAAATCCATTGGGGCTTTGATATTATAATTTATTATAATCTATTTATTAGCATCAACCATTGTCATACTAGCATATTCGCCAGAGTCAAGTTTGCTTTTTACAGCTTTAAATGCTTCAATAGTATAATTTACATCTTCTATAGTATGTATTGCTGTTGGTATTAGGCGCAATAGAATTTCACCTTTTGGAATAACAGGGTATACTACTACCGAGCAAAATACATCATGCTTTTCGCGAAGGTCAAAGATTAGGTTTGTAGCTTCAGGAACTCCACCTTCTAGATAAACAGGAGTTACAGGAGAATTTGTAATACCAATATTAAAACCATTTTCCTTAAGACCTTTCTGTAATGCATTAGCTACTTTCCATAATTGCTCTCTAAGCTCAGGCATAGTGCGCAACATCTCTAGACGCTTTATAGCACCTTTTACCATTGGCATTGGCAATGATTTTGCAAAAATTTGAGAACGCATATTATACATTAAAAAATCGATAATTTTTTCGTCACCAGAAATAAATGCTCCAATACCTGCCATTGATTTGGCAAATGTACTAAAGTATAAATCTATTTTATCTTGAACTCCAAAATGTTCCCCAGCACCAAAACCAGTATCACCCATAGTACCAAAGCCATGAGCATCGTCAACTAGCATACGGAAATCAAATTTACTCTTCAATGCCGATAGTTCATCAAGCTTACCCATATCACCAGCCATGCCAAATACACCTTCGGTAATTAGTAAAATACCACCGCCAGTTTCCTCAACACGTTTTGTAGCAAAACCGAGCATTTTCTCAGCTCTTACAATATCATTATGTGGATAAACAAAACTTTTTCCACCTTTAGCTTTATGCAAAAAGATACCATCCATAATACTCGCATGGCATTCTGAATCATAAACTACTACATCGTTACGGTCAACCATAGAATCAATAATTGACATAATGCCTTGATAACCATAGTTTAGTAGAAAAGTTTTCTCTTTTTGAACAAAGTCTGTTAGATTATTCTCTAACTCTTCGTGAAATTTAGTTTGACCCGACATCATTCTTGCGCCCATAGGATAAGCCATTCCGAATTCTGCTGCTGCTTCAGCATCAGCTTTTCTTACTTCAGGGTGATTAGCTAAGCCAATATAATTATTCAAACTCCAAACTAATTTTTCTTTACCACGAAACATCATTCTTGATGATATTTCTCCTTCTAACTTAGGAAAAGCAAAATAACCATGAGCTTCTTTCTGATATTTTCCTAGGCTTCCAGGACGATCGAGTACTTTTTTAAATAAATCCACTTTTATATGTTTTAAATATTATTATAATCAAAAATTAAACAGCAAATGTACTAAAAATATGCATTTGCAGATATAGATTATTTGATGCTGATATTCTTATTACTAATACCAATAATAATCTACTTATTATAATTTCTTGCTCCAAAAATAGAGCTGCCAATTCTAACTAATGTGCTCCCTTCCTGCACTGCAATTTGGTAGTCGTTTGACATGCCCATTGATATTTCGCGATAGAAAATATCATCAAGAAAGAACTTATATTTTACACTTTGAAATATGTTTAATAGGTGTTGAAACTCAGCTCTAATTAATTCAGTATCAAAGGTGTTGCTTGCCATTCCCATAACGCCAGTAATCTTAATGTTTTTCATTGACTTATATTCGTCAGAAGATAAAAGCTCTGCAGCTTCTTTAATATCAAGGCCAAACTTAGTTTCCTCACTAGCAATATGAAACTGCAGTAAGCAGGAGATTATTCTATCATTTTTCAAAGCTTCCTTATTAATCTCTTTTAGCAATCGCAAACTATCCACAGCATGAATTAGCTTTACGAAAGGAGCAATGTATTTCACTTTATTGCGCTGCAAATGGCCAATAAAGTGCCAATGGATATTATCAGGAAGAGCTTCTGCTTTTTCCTGCAATTCGATAGCTTTATTTTCGCCAAAAATCCTATGTCCTGCATCATAGGCAGTTTGTATATCCTCAATAGGTTTGGTTTTAGAAACAGCTACAAGGCGCACTTGCTCTGGTAGTTGGCCTTTTATACTTGCAATTTTATCTCCAATATCACTCATATGTATAATATGTTCATTAAAAATGCAAAGTTATATAAGAATGTATTATTAACAAATTTATATTTGCATATCTTTCTTTTATTTTAATAATATGGTATAAAATGAAAATGAAAGAGGAATTATTCTAATAATATATATACAAAACAATAATTGTAAATGTTTGAAATAAGTTCCATTTATAGCTTATGGTGGATGTTGCCAGTAATTATACTGAGTATTGCATTATCAGCATTATTATATTTCAAAAATTCCAAGGAAGAATTTTCCAATTGGGTAAATTTTCTTTTAGCATCATTTCGATTTATAGTTTTTTCAGTTTTAGGTTTTTTATTATTGTCACCATTATTAATTAGCTGGCAAACTAAGGTAGAAAAAGCTAAAATAATTATAGTTACGGATGATTCTAAGTCAATGACACTTTGGGGCGAACAAGATAAGCTAAAGGAGTATAATAACTCGATATTAGAAAAACTAAATAAGGGCTTTAGTGAAAAATTTGATATAATAAATTACTCCTTTGGAAATAAGATTAAAATAATAACTGAAGAAAACACATATTCAAATTTACGTACAGACATAAATGGAGCAATAAAATCGATATCAGAAAAGTATAAGTATAATAATATTGGAGCAATAGTATTTCTTAGCGATGGAATATATAATGTAGGAAATAACCCTATTTATTCCATAAAATATTCCAAATTTCCAGTTTATACACTTGGTTTTGGAGATACTATTATGCATCACGATATTGCCATTGAGAAAGTTCTTGTAAATAAAACTGTTTATATAAAGAATAAATTTCCAATGGAAGTTAGCATTTCGGCAAAAATGCTAAAAGGAAAGAAATCTAAGCTAATTGTTACTTCCAATGGCAAAATTATACATACTAATGTATTAAACTTTGATAGCAATAATGATTTTCTGAAACATAGATTTTTTATTAAAGAGAAAAAGTCAGGTTTTAAAACCTATAAAATATATATTCAGGAAATTGATAACGAAAGGAATATTCTAAATAATATAGCAAGAGTTAATGTAGAAGTACTAGGAAGTAAGAAAAAGGTTTTATTGCTATATACGAGCCCTAATCCTGATATTGCAGCATTGCAACATAGTATTAAGAAGAGTGATGAATATGAATTGGAAATAAGTAATGTCTATAAATTTAAAAAAGATATTAAGGATTACTCTCTTATTATAATGCATCAAATTCCAGATAATAATGTGAGAAGTGTAAGCATAATTAATAAGATGAAAATTGAAGGTATACCTGCTTTATGGATTCTGGGAGCAAAGAGTGGTATACATTTCTTTAATGCAATGAAAGCAGGAATTAGTATTGAGAGTAAAAAACAGTCTTTTATAGAGTCCACATCTATAGTAAATACGGACTTTGCTGAATTTGTTATTCCAGAAGAATTAGCAAGTCAAATCTCTTTATATCCTCCGCTATACTCACTTTATGGAAGGTATAAAACATATAATTCCATACGAACAATATTTTACCAACAAATAGGATCGGTTGCCACAAAATATCCTCAGGTTTGTATTTCAGAAAATAGTGGTAAACGTAGTGCCTTTATATTAGGAGAAGGAATATGGCGCTGGCGTATGTATGATTTTATGGAAAATAATTCTCATATAAATTTTGACAGTTTTATTCTCAAGCTAATACGTTATGTGTCTATTCAGAAAAATATTAAACGCTTTGACGTACAACATAAGGCTCAGTATAAAGAGTTTGATGATGTGGTGTTTAACGCCCAATTCTATAATGCATCATACGAGGCATTAAATAATGTTGTGATAGATTTAGTAATTAGTAATCAGGATTCCAATAAATATAACTTCTCTTTTTCTAATGATGGTCAATTATATTCTGTGTTGGCTGGGCGATTGCCTAGGGGAGAATATACTTATAAGGCTCAAGTAAAGTATAATAACAAAAACTTTATTAAGCGAGGAAAGTTCTATGTAGATGCCGTTGAACTTGAAGGGACTAATTTATTGGCAAATCATGATTTATTACGCAAAATGGCTTTAAAATCAAATGCTAAATTCTATATTTCTGATAATTATAAATATTTGATTGATGATATTAATAATCGTGAAGATATTGTAAATATTGAAACCCAGACTTTAGAATATAAAGATATTATTAATTATCCAATAATTATGATTCTACTTATTTTAATAATGTCAGTAGAGTGGTTCATCCGAAAACAAATGGGTAGTTATTAATATTTT
>QMPB01000064.1 GCA_003648395.1 Bacteroidota bacterium | reverse complement strand
GCCAAATTAACTCTTTCTTAATTTACAACTCCTTCAATCATTTAGCAATTATATAGAATTATGTTTGCTTGTGCCAGTGGAAACTGTTATAAGGAGGTCTTAGCCTTGCAAGTAACGGATGGCGATATGCTACGTGCCGTCTTTATTACTATAATTTTCAACTATTTCATCAAGCTAAATTAGTAAGAATAATCTCTCGTGCTACATTAAATTAGGCATGGAGCATATCGCGTGTTGCCTACTGTGCTTTTCTTTGCGGTTGGGCAGACATACTCTTGCTGCAAAAGGCTATTGCGAGGGGTTTGGCGTTTGCAGGATGTGTATGGCTGCTTTGGCGAGGGTTAAAACTTATTCTTTTATAAATTTTCCTGTTCCAATTATACTATTGTTTGCACGTAATTCAAAATAATATATACCTGTTTTAAAACCTTGTAGGTGGATTTCTTTTTCTAGTTGTTGTTTTTGGAGGATTAAAGTCTTTACTCTCTGACCTAGTGAATTATAAATAATAATCTCAGATTCTTGCTTTAGGTTTTTAGCAAACTCAATATTAACATAATCCCTTGCAGGATTAGGCCATACTTTAAATATTTCACTTTTACCTTTCGGCTTTGGGCTTTCCCAGCCTACTAATCCATTAGCATCCGTCTTAAACATCCAAGCTGTTGAAACGCCACCTGCCTGGGCTGAATAAAAGCCCACACCCAGAAAGCCCCCATCATCACAAGCCATTAAATCATTCAACTGGCTACGCGAAATATTGGAATTCTTATAACAGTAGGTTTTGGTCCAAAGACTATCGCCATTGGTATTAAGCTTTAGAATAAAAGCACTGTAATCTGTGCCGTATTTAATGACTGTACCATTTACTATTATGCTGCCGTCTGATAAGGTTTCTACTCCCATGGCTTGGTGGAGTCCTACGCATTTTAGACTTTTGTATATGTTATATTTCTTTTGCCATATGATTTGTTTTGTTGAAATATTTATCTTAAAAACAATAAGTCCATATTCTGGATAGCTAATATTACCATTCTTAATATACTTTACAATTCCTACAAATGTGTTATTTCCAGAGTAACTCATATCCGAAACATTTGCATTAATTGTATCGGTATTAATTTTCTGTTGCCAAATAATATTACCTATTGAATCTAATTCAACTATTATTGTGCCCCAGTTTTTATTTATCACAATATACCCACCGTTGGGTGTAAGTTCAATATCATATAAATATGAAATATTTGGATAAGTCCTACGCCACTCCACATTACCGATGCTATCTATTTTTAGGAGGAAGGAGCGAAGATTGGCTGTTATACAGTTTTTATTATAATTCCCTGTTAGGATATATCCTCCATCAAGTGTTTGTTTTATGGAGGTTAAATCCGAAAATTGACCTGAATTAGGTTGATTTGCTATTATTGTATCAGGATGGGTAATTATTTTTGTCCATAGTGTATCTAATGAATATTTGTCAATTGACATTATTTTTCCAAAAGTAGCGGAATCATTAAATACCTGTGGACAAGTTAAGATTTGTTTTTCATTAACAACAATTGTATTATAAGGATAATTAGCATATCGCCAGGCTATATCAATATATTTTTGTTTATTAACTATATTAAAATTTTTGTCATACTTTACAATCATATTACTCCAATAAGGCTCATAATTATTCACCCCACCTAAGGCATAATAAAAACTATCATCTTGCGTAACACATGCAAAATCATATCCTCCTTCTCCAAAAGGCTTTAGTGTATCATTAAACATGGTGGCAAACTGCGCTAAAGAATTAATAGATAAAAAGATTAGTGATATCAAAAACAACTTTTTCATAATTAAAATTTAATAAAAGTTTGCTCCAAATATTAGGAGCAAACTTTTTGTTTTATTTATTCTGTAATAATCATTTTCTCGGACCAAAGTGTCAGTCCATTTGATTTTATAATAATTTGATAACTACCTGAACTTAAATCACCCAAATTAATTAAAACCTCATTTGAAGCAATATCACTAATTGTTTTAAGTGATTTGTTTTTTAATACCTTTCCTTGCATATCGCTTATTGTATAATTTAGATTTTCATACTTACAATTATATTTTAATGTGGTATAATCTATTGCAGGGTTAGGATATAATTTATATTCATCATTTTGCATTACCAAAGTATTATTAGTTTTTGGGTTTGCCATACGAGCTGAATTTTGACTTACATCATTTACTATTTCATTAAACACATAATCAGGATTATCGCGTTTTAACAATGCCAATGCCATTTGAGATGTCATTGGTTTGTCTGCATTTAAAATAGTCTCTAAGTTAGTACGATTGCTTTCACTTAATCCTTCTTCATAAAGATTATTCTCGTGCATATTCTTGGCAATATTTATTGCCGTAGTAAACTCAATAAGTTCAGCCGTCTTTTCATCATCCATTTCGTAGTTGCATGGTATATCGCTTAATACATTTTGCATATCATCATACTGACCATAGGAAAGGTAAATGCTTGCTAGCTCAAACTTATCGTATATATCAGGTTGGCGGCTTGTAAATGCAATTAGGCTGTCTTTTGCATAAGCATTGGTATTGTCAGCACGATACATTCTCTTAATATCTTCGCCAATATTGCTTATTAAATGATAATCGGCTGCTACATTACCTTCTAATACTTTGAGTTGAGAAGACGAAGATACTTGATTTTTAATTTCATCAATATAAGTTTGCGGCATAGCAGGAAGTCGATTTTCCAACGCTTCCATTACTTCAAAGCTTTCTTTACCATGAGGGTTGGCTAGCATCAGTAATTTCACCATTAGCGAAGTAAATGAAGGATTATTAATTACCTCTATCAATACTTCTTCTGATAAGTAAGGCGATTCTGCCAATAGACTATTAAACTCTTGATATAGATCCCATGGTTGAGTGGTTTCTACTTCTTCGTCCAAATTGGCATTACCACCATCTTTCCATATATTTAATATCACTTTTGATGAATTATAAGCAATTTGAGCTAAATTCAGCTTAGCATACAGCTCAGTTTGCGTATTGCCATTACCTCCTGTGGAGTTTTTTGAAGGACAGGCGTCATATTCTCCTTGCATTGGATGTGGATTAATATTAGCATACTTCAAAGGCTCAACCCGACCAGCATAATTAGTAATATTTCCCCAATAATAATCAATTATTTGCCCCTGTGCATTATCATAATCCAATGGGAGGCTTATGTTTTGATGCGAATTGGAGTAAGTGTTGCCTGAGGGTGCATCCACACTAATACCATTTGAATTTATGATACTTTGCATTTGTGTTGTAGCAATACCCGACCTATGGAGCGACCAGTTATGCAAATAATAATTCCCAAACACATAAAAATCATAAGAACTAGCATCAGTTTCAGAGATATTACAGAAGAACTTAAGTCCCTTGTCCGCTTTACTTCCTTTACCAGAGTTAAAGCCCTGAGCTTGCTCACTTAAGAATAGGTTGTTTAATTTATTTCTGTATATTTGGTTGTCTTCGGCACCTGTATTATTAACAATAATGCCTCTTGAACCATTGGAAACCGCTGCTCCATTACTTGCTGGACGGTAGATGTGATTTTCTTCTATTCTAAAGCCTTTGCCTCCGTTTAGGTAAATACCGTATGGAACACCTGGAGAGGGTTGACCACTTTGAGTAGGGAAAAAATCTGCTGATTTAATGTTATTCAATGTTATTTTGGTTCCGTTTGTTCCTGACAAATATATAGATTTATAAATATCAACAAAATTATTATCATTAATAACAATTAGATTTGAACTTCCACTTTGCTCATAACATTTAATACCATAATATAGGTTTGAGAATTCATTGGGCTCATCCACACAAGTCGGATTTTGAGGGTCGCAATATGGAATTACACTTATTGAAGAAATTGTAGAGTTTATTGCGATTCCTTTTTGTGTCGTTAGTAAAGAAGTATTTGTATTAGTAAAAGTATTACCTCTAATAAATAAACCATGAACACCTAGCAAAGAAATATGAGTAATATCAGCGGTTGTAGTAAATAAATCATTATTAGTTTCAAAATTACTTCTTGTGATATAACTTGCTTGATTTACAGGCTTTTGATTGTAAGAGTTTAAATAACGATATGGAGCCATTTTTATATCTACCTCATTATTAATGAAACTAGCATTATTTGCTCTAATTATTCCACCACCTAAAGAATATGTTATACTGCTTCCAAAAAGAGGTATTGTAATGTCTTGATATGCATATATGCCAATTTTAGCATTTTCTATTGTGCCATCATTGATTATTTCAACAACTCCTTGATTAGTTATTGGGTATTGAGGCAGGTTAGCATTTCCCTGAACTTCAATACCTAACCACGAAATACTTCTGTCGTCAGCTGATATTTTACCTCCATCAATAATTAGTTTTCCTCCTGACTTTACAATAATTTTTGACTCTCGTGTCATATACAAATTACAAGAGATTGTAAGTGTTGCTCCATTTTCTACAATAATATCTCGAAAAAATTTAACATCAAAATCCCAAATAGTATTTTGAGTTAATACTAAAGGATTACTGTTGTAACAGTCACCTAAAACGAATTTTCTTACATTTGAAAGTTGAATAGCTCGATACATATTTCCAACTTCAGTTGCTGGCAAATAACTATGTGAACTTTGGTAAGACTGGTTCATCAAACTTTCAGGACATTGATTTACACCGTAATGAACGCAATGGTGATATAATTCAAGTGAATGCCCTATTTCATGAGCTAGAGCATGTCCTTTTGTAGTAAAATCCCAACTTCTAACTGTGGGGTTATAAGGATTCAAATTTGGATTAACAGATTGATCTGTGGGTACAATGTTCTTCATCCACCACCATTTTGTATAGTAATCGGGCATGTGTATCCTAGATGTCCTGTCGTAATTGGAGTATGTCGGATATTGCGAGCATGAGATTCCAGTAGTATTATGAGCTGTTGTAGTTTGGTTAATTATAAGTTCATTTTGAACATTCATGTTTGTTGTACAATATACATTTATCCCTGGTTTATAGTTAGGTAATGCTGCTACTGCATTATCAAGAGCCATATACCATAAATTATTCACATTATTAGGACAAATTGATTTGTCATGATTTGACCAATCTTGAAACGGTAAATAAATTTTTTCGCACACAAATTGGATTTTCAAGTCTGGGATTACACCATAATCATAATTAATATTACGACACAAACTCCAATCATTTGGAGGTGACATATTAGAATATAAATCATTGAGGACTCCCATCATATCGTCAATCATAGCATCCTGTTCAGTGTTGTTCTGTTGAAAATTTGAGCCTCCTGACGGATCCTGAACAAAAATTATATTAAGCCTTATTACTATTGGATCATCTGCTGATGTTGGCAAGTAGGGATAATTATTTCTGTTCCATTGATATATTGAAGCACAATTTGTTGATTCTTGTTGTAAAACAACTAAATCAGTTGTATTACAAATAAATGGCCCAGTAATTTGAACTGGACACTGCACAGTTTGTGCATAAAAATTCATTTTTGCACTAATAATAAAAATGACTATTAGAATTACTTTTTTCATATTAATTTGATTTTTCTCTCATCCATTACGCAGTTCAATTATATGAGAGGCTCCTCGGGAGAAAAGATGCTTCGCTTGGGGTGGCGTTCTTCCATTTACCAATATTTTTTCAACGAAACGAAGCATATTTATACGAACTTATTATTCCCCAACCAGAAGATGTCCTTTCTTCGAACATCAAAATTAATACTTTTTTGTTTCATGTTTAACCGTTTTATTCTTCCAAGTGCGAGGACATTGAATCAAGCTCTTTTGGTTTTTTTTGCGATGGTCAATTTTGGGTGGCAAAAACCAAATGAGCTTGATTGGCGCGGGCTCAGCCTTGCAAGTAACGGTTTGAATATGGTGCGTGCCGCACTTTATTCAATAATTTTCTTTGGTTTCATTAATGTTCAAACTTACTAATTCTTTTTCTGTGAAAAAGAAACTGCGGCTTGCACTATATTTTTTGTTGTACGCTGCCATTACTTCTAGTTTTCAATTTTAATGTATTCAACCCATAATTTTCCGTTTGGAGATGTTGCGAATCCAAATCCGTCTCCTGGAAATTTCTCAAATCTTTTTGAATAAATCAGACTATTATTAATATAGTATGAAATCATTTTTCCTGATTTCGAAATCAAGATAACATTAAAATCATCGACTTGAATTAAATCAACATACTCTCTGAAAAAGTATTTTTCTTTACCTTTTTTCCACTTAGCAATCAATACCTCTTGTGAATCACTATATCCGATAAAATAGTTAATGTCTCCTAATGTTGTTGGTATTTTCTGTCCACTTATATTTCTAATTGCATTTTCTATTTTTCTAATTCCAAAATCAAATGACATATAACAATCATCAGAATCACTTTGAATCTTAACCTTGGTCTCAATTTGAAAGTCTTTTGAGTAGTCTATTTTGAATTTTGTCGAAGCAATTACTCCCATTTCGTCCGAGGCTGACTCTAAATATAACGTCTCATTTTCTATTCTCTGTAAGAACGGTAAATCATTGTGGTCTGGATTTAACCAGTCGTTACTATTATCAATAAACTTATCATAAAGTATTGTCTTTATGTCGGAATCATTTTTTGTCTTTGATTTGTATGAAAAAAGTCCCATAGTTAATATAAAATCAGTTTCAATCTATTTGCGATATTCAATTTGGTTGCGTACAACGGTTGGCGATATGCTACGTGCCGTTTTCATTGCTTAAATTATTAATTATTCTAAGAGGCTAATCTAATAAGAATAAACGTTCAGCCTACATTAAATTAGGCATGGAGTATATCGTTTGTTGTCTGTCTGGGCTTTTTATTCGCGATGGGGCAGACATACTCTTGCTGCAAAAGGCTTTTGCGAGGGTTCTGGCGTTTGCAGGATGTGTATGGCTGCTTTGGCGAGGGTTAAATTTTAATAAATCTACCGATACTAACTATTATTTCAGCAGAAATCATGTGCAAATAGTAAATTCCCGAGGGTAATTTATTAATATTTAAATTAACTGTTTCTGTATTTTTTGGGATATCGGATTTATCAATTTCTTTTCCTTGTGAATTATATACTATTATTCTTAAGGTTTGTTGTTTATACAAACTTGGTACTTTGATATTTAGTTGGGATGAAGCAGGATTAGGATAAACACTCAAAGTGTTTTTAGTGTGGGTAATGGTATTTATTCCAGTTGTATTATACGATGCAAAATTGAAAGCAAGAAACCATAAAGTATCATTATTTTCAATATAATAATTCTGCACTGTACCAGATGCTCTTTCAAAGACAAGACTATCACTAGCTGAAGCTTTTGGATAAGCATCACAAATAATATGATACATTTGAAAACCACTAGATACAATACTAGAATCTTGAAAAAGTATAGAATCCCAGTGCATAACAAAAGGAGGTTTAGCATTTTTTACCATAACTCCAATAGCATTGCTATAGTAATGATTTGAATTATATGGAGGACAATAGCTATATTCTATAATTTGTTTTTTTGTATGAAAGGTAGTTGAATAATTTGGTGTATGAGTGTACCAATCAGGGTCGAAATTTACGCACCTAGCCTCAAACACACTGTCCCAAGCTTGACTTATAATATTTACTTCGCCAAAGTTTGCATCAATGCTATCGGTAGCTGATGCATCATAGCCAAGCACTAACGTATCTTTATTACCCTGACCATCTTCAAAATATAGGTTAAAGCTAAACTCTTGTGCATTAGACGATAATACTGTAAGTACTAAACTAAAAAGTAAAACCATTTTTTTCATGATACTATTTTTTTATAAATTTTGAATTAAAAACTATTCTTTCATTGGACTCTAAGCTTACAAAATAGAGACCTATACTTAGCTCCCCAATATCAATCCTATACTCATTAGCAAAGGCCGAAAGCCGCTCTTGCTTTACCAATGCGCCAGAGGCGGAGAAGATACTTAGCTGCATATCCTCTTTTGGGCTTTGCTCAAAGCGTAAATTGAAGTTTGAAGTAGCAGGATTGGGATAAAGCAGGGGCTTTTGTTTTTTGATTACTAAGGTATTCTTTTCTTCTAAACCAACAGTAAACATACCTGGTGCATTGCCCATGCTATCGGTTTTTACAAGCCATGCCCTTAAAAATATTGACTCCCTAAAATTATAATAGTTACCGCCAAACAATATACCTCCATCATCGCATATTACCATATCACTAAACTGCATGTCTTCTACTGTATTACTATCATTTTGGTATGTATAGTAATGACTCCATAGGCTATCTCCATTATTACTGAGCATTAGTAGGTTTGCTCTTATATCCATATTAAATCCAGTTGCAGTTTGCTTCTTACTTACTGTACCTACTACTATATTACCACTAGGTGTTTGCTCTATATCTATTGTTTCTCCGTCCCACCACTTGGATAGTATTGTGATACTATAAAACTTTTTTGACCAATTAATAGCATGAGTTTGTTTATCGATACTTGCAACATGCAAGTGACCTATAGAATGATTTGTAAATGGAAGAATAATATAATTTGAACCAACAATTACTTCATTATCTATTACTTTTATCTCAGTATAATTTGCAAATGATAAATAATTATTAAAAGGAACATCCCACTGTATTATACCGTATTTATTACATTTTATTAGATAAAGACTAGAATTCTTACGTGAAATAAAATAAAAGCTAGAATCAACTGTTTCTAACTCTATAGATGTAATAATATTAGTATAAATATTTGAATTAATAAGCCGATACCAAATAATACCCCCATTTTCATCCATTTTAATAATAAAGCTCCGATTTCTATTTCCTTGACAATGATAATTATAATTGCCCACAATAATATAATCGCCCGATGGGGTTACCTTTACATCACGTAATGCTACCAATGGGGCGGTGGCTGTATCAGCATAGGCTGTATCGGGATGTAGTATTTGCATTGTCCATAATGTATCCAATTCTTTATTAAATTTTACTATGTAGCCATTTTCTTTGGGTAATATCTTGATTACTCCACAAAAAATAAAACTAGTGTCATTTACATTAATATCAAATCCGTGTCCATAATTAAGAACAATAGGTTTATATATCATTACTGAATCAATAATATCAAAATTACTATTAAATTTAAACATGCCTATACCAACTTTTAGCCCAACATTAGGCACATAAGGAGTATCTACTTGTCCAATGCATGCGTAATAATTATTGTTATTTTTAATTAAAGACTGAATGCTTGAAGTGCCTGAATAGGAATATATTAATTTATTAAATGTGGTATCTTGCGACTGTACTGTTAATGATAATAATAAAATATATAGTGTAATAAAATATTTCATAATAAAAAGAAATTAAAAACAAGCTAAAACCCAAAAGAGCTTTAGCTTGTTGGTTAATGTTTATTTAACTACTGTTATTTTTTTATACTCTATAAGCGATTCGTCGCCATAAAGCATCAACGAGTAAATACCAGACTTTAGTTCAGAAAGATTTATCATTTCTTCATTATCGCCTCCCTTCAACGATTTTTTAATTACCGTTTTGCCTATTGCATCTTTTATTATTATACTTAGGTTTTGGTATGTATCGCCTGTGCGGTATTCTACTGTTATGTAGTCCTTACTTGGATTAGGATATATGTTGAGTACTTTATCTCCATCCTTTACAACTTCACTTATTGGGCTTGACAATCGAGCATTATTTAGCCTTACCGGTTTTACAACTTCCACATAATTATAGCTTGGATTATCCAACATTAATAATGACTGTGCTACAGAAGAGACCTTTGAGTCAGATTGCTTTGTTATTAATTGCAATTGTGTTATTTGATTATCTGTAAGCATACCTTGTTGTATTCCTTTTGCTTTCGCAGCTTTAACTATACTAAAATATGATTTCCAATTAGCTAAATCTATGTTTTGCTGCTCATTCAATTCAAAATTTGATGAAATGGCATATAATGTTGAAGCCATATTTTCATAATCATCATTCTGAAGATATAATGTAGCCAACTCATATTTGCTTTCCAAAGTATTTAGCCCTGCAACAAAGTTAATATAATTATTAATATCGCCTCCATCTTCATAGTCCATATTATATAAACGTTTTGCATCGTTCGAGAATTTATTATACGAATGCTGACAGGCAGCTACATTTGCTTCCAGTAGCTCTAACTGCGACACACTACTCTTACCCGCTTCTATCTCTAAAATATAAGCACGAGGCATTTCAGGTACTCTATTATATATGGCATTCATTATTTCATCATTATGCGAAGCATGAGTATTGGCTACCATCAGTAGCTTTATCATTAAGGAGGTAAATGCCGAATTTTCAATGGTAGCAAGCAATACTTCATCGCTAAGGTATGGCGATTCTGCTACCAATTTGTTAAACTCCACATATACATCCCATGGTTGGGTGGTCTCTACTTTTTCTTTTAAGTCGGCTTTACCACCATCTTTCCATATAGTTAGTATGGTTTTAGCGGAGTTAAGAGCCAACTTAGCCGAAGATTTGCTCGAAAGTACTGCTACCAATGGCATACCCAATTTTACAGGGCAAGAGCGATAACTACCTGATAAAAATAGAGGTATACTAATCCCGTAAGTACAATTAGGTATATTATTATAATCGGCATAATAAATAATATTACCACTACTGATATTATTATAATTTAAAGCACTGTTATCGTTACAGCTTGTAAAGATATCGCCTGCTGGAAAAAATTGTGGTCCATTATTCCCACTAAATATGCTTAATTTCTGATTTTCGGCTATACCATCATCTTGTACTACAATATCAGCATAACCATTGCTCATCACATTACAGTATATACCCAAGCCCTCTTCATTTGGACCTCTATTATCACCCTGTGCTTGTATGGCATAGCCCATATTACTAAGGTAATTGTGGTATATCTCATTATCATTATTACCAGACTGGTTAATAACAATCCCTCTAATACCTTGTTGGCTAGCCTTTTTGTTGAAATGATTTTCCTCTACTTTATAGGCATCACTTCCGTCAAGATATATTCCATATGCATCATATAAATTTGAACTACTTCCTGCGCCAGGGTCGGTACTGGATATATTAAAATCACTACGAGTAATAACAGCATATTTAGCATTCTTTACAAATACACCATGGTATACATTGTCGAATTCTGCTCTATCAATACTCACAATATTATTGGCAAGACCTGTAACATTTATTGCTCTAACACCATAGTATAATCCCTCAAAATGATTACGTACAGCACCTGTACAAGGTGTAATGCTCAACGCTTGCGATTGAGAAAGTGAAATATCTCCGCTAGCTGTTGAAGGGCAGTAATCTCCAAGATTAATGGTAGCACTATACGCAATTATACCTGCTCCTTTTTGTGTAGTAGTTTGTCCTGTTTTTAGGTTCTTAAAAGAGTTACCTCTAATAGAAAAATGACCCAAATCCCAAAGAGCTATAAAAGTCTCAAAATTTTGACCAGAAAACATATTATTATTAACTTCAAAATGGCTGTTTTTTATACTACTAACATTTCGTATTTCTCGCTTATTACTACCTAACATTACAAAATTATGATAAGCACCAAGCCAAACACCCATTCTATTATTAATCAAATTTGCATCATCAAGTTTTACTATTCCTCCTGTTTTATCCCAATCAAAATTCCCATTGGACTTGCGTCTAATAGCAGAAATAGCAAATTTTGCATTTTCAATTGTACCTCCATTAATAACTTCTACAACACCCTGATTTGATTCAAGTTGTCGTTTGGTTTTGTCTCCCCATACTTCTATGCCTTGCCAATACTTTTCAGAATTCATTGGATTTGTTATCTTTCCACCATCTATTATCAATTTAGCATTTGGCTCAACTATTATTTTAGCTAATGGTGGCATATAAACATTACACTTAATTATAAGTGTATTACCTGATTTGATTATTAAATCTTGATATAACCTTATTGAAAAATCCCATGTTTCATTAGTTGTAATTTCTTTTGGAATAGCAGAATAAGTGTCTTCATGAACAAACATTGAAGCTAAATCCATAGACAATGTTCTATTCATTATTCCCGCTTGCATTGGTGAGTAATACCCAGACCCGGAGGTTCCCCCCATAATATTATTGGTGCATGTATTGCTACTTGAGTTACAATCACAAGTCCAACCAGCATCATGTGGGCATGGGTTTGTTGATGTATATATATCACTTAAATAATTAATGTTGGTTGGGTCACAGATTGACTGCCCACCTCCGGATCCTTGATTATATGTATGCCTAATATTCAATACATGCCCGAACTCATGAGCAATATGTTTTGGGAAACCCCATTTTGAAGCATTATTTGCTACATAATGGGAATACGATTTAAGAGTACAGATATAAAATCCATTCGAAAAGCCAGCTGCCCCCATGTAGTAACCTTCTGTTAAATAGTAATTAAAGCCACCTTTTAGATTATTAGGAGAGTTGTTATTAATGAAAGTATTCATTGAAGATACATTAGTAGAAGAGTTAAGATTGTCATTTTGATAGAAATATATTGCATTGACTACGAGTTTAATTTTTGCACTCGTAACTTCATTTACACCTGAAACCGGATCACTTGGAGTAATATTGTTTTCATAAATATTACTTGCTTTACTAATAAACCAGTTGATTAGACTAATATCAGTTGAATTGTTCTGCCAATTATTTGTACCATCACTTTTTTGAAAAATATGGATATTTATAGGAATTATTTTTTCAACCGTATTAGCAGTTGGAATCCAATATTCCTTTGATTTATAAATATTGTATGTTGCTGAATTTTGATCACATCCATAAAACGAAATACCTTCATTTCCACTTTCCTGAATAAAGTGGTCATTCTGATAATAACTGGTTTGTGAATACAATATATTACTAATACCAATAGTCATAATAAAAACTATTAGTGTAGCTATATGCCTAAATTTTGTACTTTTGTTCATGATTCGTAAATTTTTACGGTTTTTAACTTGGGCGGTGGTTGCAGGAGTTTGTTTGAAAGTAAAGACCTGTAATCCCGTCCTTTAATTAATCAGTTGAAATCAAATTATAAATTATTTTTCAATTCGATTTTGTACTACTTTCAATAAGTTTGAAAGATTTTCACTCCATTTTTTTATTTCATTGGCATTTCCTCCTTTCTTTTATCATCCAAAAATAGTAATTTATTTTATTCATATTAAATTTCCGTGTTATATTATTAACAATTATTTATACTTTTTGTTTTCTAGTGCGTTGGCATTGAATCAAGCTCTTCCCGTTTTTCTCGGGATGTGCTTTATTGGCGAGGGGTTAGCCTTGCAGACAACGT
>QMPB01000063.1 GCA_003648395.1 Bacteroidota bacterium | reverse complement strand
GCTAGAATCCAATAAATGGAAAATTTCTTCACTCCCTCACGCCAATATCCAAAAGGTAAGTTTAGAATAAATACTAGAATTATTACGATTATTAAATTTTGGTATTCCATATTGCAAATGTAGGATAATATGTATAATTATTTTGTAAATATTAAAAATATAATAAAGTGAATAATATAAAAATATCAGAAAAAGATATTTTAAATTGCCTTCAAATATTTGTAATAGCTAGTGTATCAAGCCTTGGTCTGAGCGAAAATGGGGCCGGCGATGGAGAAGAGGTGGGGGAGATCCTGCACTCTTGATTTTTTGCTAGCCTGCCTGTAGGCTGGTTTCGTTTTGCATCAAGGCAAAATGAAAGAGATTAGGCACTAAGCGCTGGTACTAATAAAAAATGGGATGCTAAACTTAGTATGTGTTTCTTAGTTTATATTCATAATTCTATTAATAAGTTTTAGTAAAAAAAGCTTGATTAATCAAACATCTTCTTTTGTATCTTTGCACTCTCAAAATATTTACAATTATGAATGAATTATCAGAACAAGAAGTAGTAAGAAGAAATTCGCTACAAGAATTATATAAGTTAGGAATAAACCCTTTTCCTCCAGAGGCTTTTGAGGTCAATGCAAATAGTGAAGAAATTAAAAATAATTTTGATCCAGAAGCAGAAAATTACCAAGATGTGGTAATTGCTGGCCGTATAATGACTCGACGTATTATGGGAAAAGCTTCTTTTACTGAAATACAAGATGAAAAAGGTCGTATTCAACTTTATTTCAATCGTGATATTATTTGCCCTGATGAAGATAAAACTCTTTATAATATAGTATTTAAGAAATTACTTGATATTGGTGATATTATTGGTATTACTGGAAGTGCTTTTATTACTCAAACTGGCGAATTGTCAATAAGAGTTAAGTCATATAAGATTTTAAGTAAGGCATTACGACCATTGCCTGTTATTAAGGAAAAAGACGGAAAATCATTTGATGCTTTTACCGACCCAGAACAGCGATATCGTCAACGTTATGTAGATTTAATTGTGAACTCGCATGTACGAGACACTTTCATTAAGCGTAGTAAAGTTATAAGTTCTATGCGTGAGTTTTTCAATGCAAAAGGATATCTTGAAGTTGAAACGCCAATCTTGCAACCTATTCCTGGAGGAGCTTCTGCTCGCCCATTTATTACTCATCATAATGCGCTTAATATACCTTTATATCTTCGTATTGCCAATGAGCTTTATCTTAAGCGTCTTATTGTTGGAGGTTTCGAAGGTGTTTATGAGTTTGCAAAGGATTTCCGTAACGAAGGAATGGATAAAACCCATAATCCTGAATTTACTGTTTTGGAAATATATGTAGCTTATAAGGATTATAATTGGATGATGAATTTCACGGAACGTATGCTCGAAAAAGTTTCGATGGATATAAATGGAACTACTGAACTTACTTATGGAGAAAATAAAGTTAACTTTAAGGCTCCATTTGCTAGAATTACTATGCTTGATTCCATTAAGGAATATACAGGTTATGACCTAAACGGAAAGTCTGAGGGTCAAATCCGAGACATCTGTAAGGAAATTGGTCTTAATGTGGACGAGTCAATGGGTAAAGGAAAACTTATTGACGAAATATTTGGCGAGAAATGTGAGCATAATTATATTCAGCCTACCTTTATTACTGACTACCCAGTTGAGATGTCGCCACTATGTAAAAAACATCGTGAAAATGACCAGCTTACTGAGCGTTTTGAGCTTTTTGTAAATGGTAAAGAACTTGCAAACGCATATACAGAGCTTAACGACCCGATAGATCAAAAAGCACGTTTCGAAGAGCAATTAAAGCTTAGCGAAAAAGGTGATGATGAGGCAATGTTTATCGACCATGATTTTATTCGTTCTTTAGAATATGGTATGCCTCCAACATCAGGTATGGGTATCGGAATTGATCGCCTGGTTATGTTTATGACAAATCAAGAGTCTATTCAAGAGGTGCTATTATTTCCTCAAATGCGACCAGAAAAGAAAAAAGCTATAACAACTGATGCTGATTTTATGGCATTGGGGATTCCTGAGGAATTAGTTGTCATAGTTCGTAAAGTTGGTATTAATACTATTGATGAACTTAAAGAACAAGCTCCTAATAAATTTCACCAACAAGTTTGTGGAATGCGCAAAAAACTTAAACTAGATATTAAAAATCCTAGTATTGATGATATAAAAGCTTGGATTGAAGGGTAAGGTTGGTGATCAGTAATAGGTAATCTGTGAACAGTGATTAGAATCAACGAAACGATACTGTTTGTATTTTAAAAAGCCACTAAAAACTTAGTAGAACATAAATATAAAAGGAGCTTATGAATTTTTCATAAGCTCCTTTTTTTGTGTCTTGGGCATTCTGCCCGACGATGATAGTTATATCAAATTAATACCAAAACACGCCATATAAATAGTTTCTATTTCCCTATTACTGTGTTAAAAATTATTTAGTTCGATAATAATTACTAACGGTACTCATGATTGCTTCGCAATACTATAGCTATACTTCGACAAGCTCAGCACAAGTGGCTATGCAAATAATTTTCGTCTTCTAATAGGAAAATATATTCCAATTTATTTATAACGTATTTTGATATCAAATTGGTATTATGAATATAGATTTATGAGGCTTGAGACTGCGGCCATTATTGTTAAAGTTCCAAACTTATTCAACAATAATCTTCACCATTTCATCAATTTCGCTATTATATAATTTTAGATAATAAATTCCTTTGGCGAATCCTCTCAAATCTATTGTTCTATTGATAAATCCATTTGCTGATGCGATATTCTTTTGAACTATTATTTTTGCTGATGAATTGTAAATTTGCATCTGAAAATTCTTATCAGTATTTAGTTGTCCAGTGATTATGAAAACACCATAAGATGGATTTGGGTAAAGCAATAGTTTGGCTTTGGTTTCTGCATTATTAATGGTTGTGCAATCAGTAAAGCTGATGATAATAGTGTCATTGTTCTGACATCCATTATCGCCAATTATTTGTAAGCTTATTTCTGTACTGTTTAGTCCAACTTCGATCGAATCAATTGTTATTGTTGCAGATGTGCTATTTGTTGACCACAACTGTGAATACGCCTCAGGGCCAGAGTTTAAATCGATACTCATATTAGCACAAATAATAGTATCATTGCCCAAATTTATTTTAGGTAAAGATAGAGCTTGAGCATATATGCTAGTGTCAAAAATACAACCAAAAGTGTCTATAACAGTATTTGTAAATTTATAAATACCTGTGTCAACTAATAATACATTTATAGTGTTTCCGTTATTACTGATAATGTTGTCAGAATTATTCCAGGTTTGTGAATTGAAAATTTGCTGGAAATTATAAACCGAAGAATCACCAAAGTTGATTCCCCACCCAAAAATAAAGCCATTATCAATAGCCATATTATCGGTAATATCTAAAGTCCAATTTCCATTTATTGGGCAACCGATAAGGTTTACCATAGGGTCTTCGGGTTTATAGCTTACAATAGGTAATGAGCCAGTGGCTGTACTATTTGAAGGGTAATTTATTGATGGAGGCATATATGAATGGGAGGTATAGCTAACTCCAGATAAGTTAACATACGAGTATGTGTATGTAGTAGTATCTAGCAATGTCTCAGTTCCTTGTGCACTCCAATGATATTCATAACCGACACCAGGAATTTGATTTGAATTATTATCAATAGGTTCTCCTAAAAATGTGGAGCTTCCTCCAGGATATGACTTTAAACTAACATACTGACCATTAGGGCAACTTAGCTTTATTTGAATATCACCCATATAACTATGTTCCAATATAGCCCAAAATGTTATCAAGTTGGTGTCTTGAAGGCTTGAATTCTGGTTGCCAAATATATGTACAGAGGAGGAATAAGTAACTCCACTTCCATCTGGTAAATATGTAGTATCGTAGAGTGCAAAAGTTGGGGAATTAAGGTTCCCGGCCGATATGTTTGCCGTTAATAATGTAGTGTCGCCTATGCAAATGTCATTTGTATCTTGTAAACTACCATAAAAAACAGGGCTTGGGGTAATTATGATTCGTATTTGAATTAAATTATCAGAAATACAATTATTAGTATCAGTAGCGGTAAGATTTATTAGTCTTACTTGTGATGAGGCATTATCTATAGTAAATGTATTGTTTGTAGGAAAATTTGTGCCAATGTTATCATTCCAGTTGAATGAAACCAAAGTGTCGTTTTGATGGTACGAAATATCATTATTTGAATAATTACCAATAGCTTTTATATAAATAGAATTTTCAGGACAGGCATAAATCTCGTATACACCATTATTTAAAGTTGCAGTTGGAATTGTTGTCTCAATAGAAATACTGAAATTTTGACATGCAGTTTTTTGAGCTATACTATTAAATGATAATAATAAAGTAAGGATAGCTGTTAGTAATAAGATGATAGGTTTCATTTAAAAATATATTAGAAATATTAATATAAGTTTTTTTGATTTGTTTTAATCGGTATTAGCAATGCAAATATAAATAATATTTTATAAGGTTTGAGTAAATTATCTGAAAATGTGTTAGATGGGGGCCTGTTGTAATGATGTTTGATATCCTTTTTTGCAAACGGGTATCTTGCTGTATCTTGGGAATTCCTATCCGATTATTAAATTAATCTACAGTCTCAGTTTATGGTAAGTAACTAATGTGGTTGTCAAAAAATAAATCACCACGAAATAATTAATAATTAACCATTATTTCCTCAATCTCCTCCACCCTAACTGGGTAGTCAGCCATAAGGTCAATGGGCTCATCATCAACAAGCATATCTGTTTCAATACGAATACCTATTTCATTGTCTTCGATGTATAATCCAGGCTCGCAACTAAGCACCATTCCTTTTTCAAAAATCGTATCTTTTGTACCTACATCATGAACATCCAAACCAATAAAATGTGCTGTGCCATGGGGAAAGTATTTCTTAAATAATGGATTTTCTAAATCTTGTTTTTTAACATCTTCAGTTGTAAATAGTCCAAGTTTAATCATTTCATCCTCCATCCATTTTTCCACTTTAGCATTAATCTTATTTATAGTATTGCCTGGAGTATATAGTTTCTTAGCCTTTTCAAAAACATCAAGAACGGCATTATAGTATTTCGCTTGAATAGAAGTGAATTTTCCATTTACGGGTATAGTCCTAGAGCAATCGGCAGCATAATATCTATAATCAGCACCAAAATCCATTAATAATAAATCTCCGTTTTTGCAGATTTTGTTATTCTCAATATAATGTAGAATGCAGGCATTTTTTCCTGATGCAACTATTGGATCATAAGCATGACCATTTGCTCCTTGCTTCAAAAATTCATAAGTAATTTCTGCTTCAATTTCATATTCCATCATATTAGGTTTCAGTGATTTTAAAACCCTATAATATGAATCTTTGGTAATGGCAACAGCCTTTTTTAGAAACTCTAATTCTATCACTTGTTTTATTAATCTTTGTTCCTGAATTAAACTATTAATACTAATATATTTTTTATTAGGATATTTATTCTTTATAAAATCAAGTCTTCTACAGTTACTACTTTTAGTATTGTCAAAAGAAATAATATTAGGAGTTTCCAAATAATAGATATTCTCTATTGCATCACTTATATTATTTAAAAACTTGTCGAATTCAGAATACCATTTTATATCTTTAATACCAGATATTGATTTTGCTTCTTCAATTGAGTGTTTCTCTCCATGCCAAATTCGTTGCTTTTCATCTATTTGTTTAACGAATAACATAGGATCAAACCTCTTTTGATTTTTAATAGAAGCTAAAATCAGTATAGTTTCTTCCTGAGCTATGCCACAAAGATGATATAAGTTAGAGTTTTGTCTGAATTTGTATTGTTGGTCCCCGTTTTTAGGGTATTCATCAGGCGAAAAAAGCATAACTATACTATTGGGTAATAATTTAGTAATAAGCTTATTACGATTATTAGTAAAGAGTTCTGAATTGATAGGTAATTGTTTCATAATAATTCTATTTAGAAGCGTTTTAAATAAACTATCTACAGTACAAAAATGCACATAATTTTCATAGATTTGTAGCTCTAAAGATAAAATTAATTTAATTTTGAGAAACTAAAATCACAATTGAGTTAAAACCACAATTATTTTTCTTTAGAAGCTATTGAATTTAACGCTAGAATTAAAAATTAAGGCTAGTGAAATTATTATATTAACTTTTACACGTTTAACAATCAAAACACTATGAGTAATTCACTACTTAAGTACGCATCAATAACACAAAAGATTAGCATGTCCATTTTGGGCTTGTTCCTTGCGATGTTTTTATTGGTGCATCTTACAATCAACCTCATGCTCCTGCTTCCTGATGAGGGAGAGCTGTTCCGAGCATCTGCAGAATTTATGGGAACCAACCCTTTTATTATGGTTTTTGAGTATGTTCTTTTTGCAGCCTTTTTTGTCCACATAGTTCTGGGCATAATATTATGGTTTCAAAACAATCAGGCTCGCCCCATAGCTTATGTAAAAACTAATGTTTCAGAAACTTCCTTTTTCTCGAAGTATATGATTCATACAGGAATCATTCTTTTAATCTTCCTTATTTTGCATTTTGTTCACTTTTACTTTGCTAAAATTGGCTTAGTAGATGCTAGTACAACATATCTATTTGAAGGTCATGAGCACCCGGACTTCTATGTTATGGCTAAAGAATTACTTACGCAACCATTAATGGCAGGTATTTACATTATCTCATTTCTAACTTTAGGTTTTCACCTAAATCATGCTATTCAATCAGGTTTTCAATCTTTAGGATTAGAGCATAGTAAGTACACCGCAGCAATAAAAATAATTAGTACTCTTTATTCATTATTAATTGCTTTTGGTTTTTCAGTTATCCCAGTCATATTAATAATTCAAGGATAATTTTTATTAAAAGAACTTTAATCATAATACATATATAAAAGATATGATAAATTTAGATTCAAGAATCCCAGAAGGTAAAATGGCTGATAAGTGGACGAACTATATCGACCATGCAAAATTAGTTAATCCTTCTAATAAGCGTAAGCTTGATATTATTATCGTTGGAACAGGTCTGGCAGGAGCTTCAGCAGCTTCTTCACTTGGCGAAATGGGATATAAAGTAAAGGTGTTTTGTTACCAAGACAGCTCACGTCGTGCGCATAGTATTGCAGCACAGGGTGGAATAAATGCAGCAAAAAATTATCCAAATGATGGCGACAGCGTTTATCGTTTGTTTTATGATACTGTAAAAGGAGGCGATTATCGTGCTCGTGAGGCTAACGTTTATCGCTTGGCTGAGGTTAGTAATAATATTATTGATCAAGGTGTGGCTCAAGGAATTCCTTTTGCTCGCGACTATGGTGGGTTATTAGACAATCGTTCGTTCGGTGGAGCCCAAGTAAGTAGAACTTTCTACGCTCGTGGGCAAACGGGTCAGCAGTTACTTTTAGGAGCTTATTCTGCCCTTAGTCGTTCAATAAAAAATGGTCAGGTTGAATTATTTGCCCGTAGAGATATGCTTGATGTTGTTAAAATAGATGGTCGTGCTCGTGGTATCATTGTTCGTAACCTTGTTACTGGTGAGTTAGAAAAGCATGCTGGTCATGCAGTAGTTCTTGCTACTGGTGGTTATGGTAATGTATTCTACCTTTCTACAAATGCAATGGGTTCAAACGCTTCTCCAATATGGCAGGCTCACAAACGTGGTGCGGCTTTTGCTAATGCTAGTTTTGTGCAGATTCACCCAACTTGTATTCCTGTACATGGCGATTTCCAATCAAAACTTACTCTTATGAGTGAGAGTTTACGTAATGATGGTCGTATTTGGGTTCCTAAACATAAAAAAGATGCTGAGGCTGTTCAAGCTGGTAAGCTTAAGCCAACAGCTATTAAAGAAGAGGATAGAGATTATTATTTAGAGCGTCGTTATCCTGCATTTGGTAATCTAGTGCCTCGTGATGTTGCATCTCGTGCTGCTAAGGAGCGTTGTGATGCTGGTTATGGTGTAGGACTAGGAACTGGTCTTGCTGTTTATCTTGACTTTAGCGAAGCTATTGGCCGTTTGGGCAAGAGCGTTGTTGAGGCTCGTTATGGTAACCTTTTCCAGATGTATGAGAAAATCGTTGATGATAATCCTTACGAAACTCCTATGATGATTTATCCTGCTATTCACTATTCTATGGGTGGACTTTGGGTAGATTATAATCTTATGACAACTATACCTGGTTTATATTCAATTGGTGAGGCTAACTTCTCAGATCACGGTGCTAACCGTCTTGGTGCTTCGGCTCTAATGCAAGGTTTGGCTGATGGTTATTTCGTACTTCCATATACTATTGCTGATTATCTTTCAGATCAAATTCATGTGCCACGTTTTACTGGTGATGAGAAAGAGTTTAACGAAGTACTGGGCGAAGTTCAAGCTAAGATAGATAAATTGATGAACATTAAAGGAACTAAGACAGTGGATTCATTCCATAAACAGCTTGGTCATATAATGTGGGAAAATGTTGGAATGGCTCGTAATGCCGAAGGTCTTAATAAAGCCTTAGTAGAGATTCCTAAGTTACGCGAAGAATTCTGGAAGGATGTAAAAATCCCTGGCGATACTGCTGAGTTTAATGTAGAGCTTGAGAAGGCTGGTCGTGTGGCTGATTTCCTTGAGCTAGGTGAGTTAATGGCTCGCGATGCGCTGAATCGTTCTGAGAGTTGTGGTGGTCACTTCCGTGAGGAAAGTGCTACTGAAGAAGGTGAGGCTAAACGTGATGATGAGAATTTTGCTTATGTTTCTGCATGGGAATATAAAGGCGATAATGTAGCTCAAGAATTGCACAAAGAGAATTTAACTTTTGAAGCCATTGAGTTGGTACAACGTAACTATAAATAAGAAAGATAAGAATTATGGATTTAACACTAAAAATATGGCGCCAAGCCAATACCAATGCAAAAGGTAAGATGGTTGACTATAAAGTTGCTGGCGTTTCTCCTGACAGCTCTTTCTTTGAGATGTTGGATGTACTTAACCAAGGCATAATTGAAGAAGGTGGCGACCCTGTAGCTTTCGATCACGATTGTCGTGAGGGAATTTGCGGTACATGTAGCCTTTATATTAATGGACGACCACATGGCCCTGATACAGGAATTACTACTTGTCAGCTGCATATGCGTAAGTTCAAAACTGGCGATACAATTTATATTGAACCTTGGAGAGCGAAAGCTTTTCCTATTATTAAGGATTTGATTGTAAATCGTGGTGCTTTTGATGAAATTATTCAAGCAGGTGGTTATATCTCAGTGAATACTGGTGGTGTGCCTGATGCAAATTCTATTCCTATCCCTAAAGTTGATTCGGATACAGCAATGGATGCTGCTTCTTGTATTGGATGTGGTGCTTGTGTTGCAACTTGTAAAAATGCTTCAGCAATGTTATTCGTTGCAGCTAAGGTTTCTCAATTTGCTCACCTTCCACAAGGTAAAATTGAAGCTAAGCGCCGTGTGCAAAATATGGTTGCTACTATGGATGAGCTAGGTTTCGGAAATTGCTCTAATACTTATGCTTGTGAGCAAGAATGTCCTAAGGAAATTTCTGTTTCGCATATAGCTAAAATGAATAGAGAATTTTTTGCTGCTAAGCTAATTGCTGATGTAAAGGATAAATAGAAAATTCTTTAAAATATATGAAAGCCATCATTCTTTAATTAGATTGATGGCTTTTTTTTGTGGGTTATTCTAAGATTTTCTATGTTTGGGCTAAAGCCCGCATTGTATTTGTATTCATTAGGCAGGGCTGTCATACTGAGTTTGCCGAAGGAAATCCCCTGCCTAATGATGTGTCATATTGAGCATATTATTATGGGTGGCATTTATGCCATCCTAATGAATGCCGTATCACAAAAGGGCTTTAGCCCAAAACTATTTATTTTACATACCTATGGCTTTAGCTATATAAATTGGAATCATATTTAGTAAGAATCATTAAAATGTAAAATAAACTTGACATCATGTAAGAAATACATTACTTTTACTGAAACTTTTAAACATAACAAATTATGAATCAAAATTTTTTATTTCCGCATAGCTATAAAAGGCCAGCATTGATTGTGCTTATTATATGCATACTGTTTTCAATTTACCTTTCTGTATTTGGTAGTGAACCCGATTTCCTTAATTTCAATATAGGTGAAAAAATGCGCGGCGATGAATTAAAAGTCATTACCAGAAATTTCGCTTTTACCATTGATGGTATTCTGTTAATTATTTCATCAATAGTTTATGGATTCTCAAAAGAAAAAGTAGAGGATGAGTATATTCAAAAGATAAGATTAGAGTCTTTGGTTTGGGCGGTATATATTAACTATGCTTTGGTAATTATTACGTTTTTAATATTATATGATATTTCTTTTTTGTACGTAATGGTTTATAATCTATTTACGGTATTAATTATTTTTAATATAAAGTTTTATATTAGCAAAACTAAACTTAATAAATCCCTTAGTGATGAAGAATAAAATAAAAATTCAGCGAGCAATTAAGGATATTACTCAGGCACAATTGGCAGAGATAATAGGGGTGAGCCGACAAACAATTAATGCAATGGAAAAGGGGAAGTATATTCCATCTACTGTTTTGTCATTGAAAATAGCTAGATATTTCGAAACGCCACTTGAAGAAGTTTTTTCTTTGGAGGATGAGGATTAATATAAAAACCCAAATAACCAAAGTGGTATTACGTTTTCCGAACCTATCTCGATATCATCTTTAGCAATAAATGAATTCTCAATAGCATTAATTTGTTCCTTTCCTTTATTCTTTCCTCCTATTTCAAATGTAAATTTCTCATCAATAAGAAAATCTGATTCTTTTGATGAGTTAACTATATGGTTATATGTCATCTGATTATAAAAAAATGTTTCTCTAATATTGCCAATATTTGCATTATCACCTTGCAAATTATACATTAGGTTGCTATTATTTAAAAATATTTTATTGGGTTTGTTTAAATTATTCATCGATTTGTTTGGCGAATATAATAGTTGAATAAGATCAGCTTCGGCCAAAAGTTTAAGATATATTTTCATGGTATTTAGGCTAATTTCAGTCCTTTGACTTAGCTTTTTCATATTTGGAGTAAAGGGTACGGATCCACTTATTATACTCAATAATCTTTTCAATAATATTATTTTTGATATTTGGATGGTTGCAAATTGTGGGATATCTACTTCTAATATAGTAAGTATTATTTCCGATATTTTTGTTTGATATGAATTCCTATTCTCTAAATAAAAAGGAAAATACCCATATTGTAAATAATTATCGAAGTATGAAAGTGGTTTTATCTTCGATATTATTTCCATGGAAATATCAATATGATTTTTTATTATTTCGTCTAGAGAATATCTAGGGAATTTAATGGTTGTTTCAAATTCTAAAAATTCGCAAAATGATAAGCCTGGCATATTATACATTACTGCTCTGCGGCTGATGTCTGCCTTTGCTTTTTGTAAATGCAATAGTGATGAGCCTGTAAATATTACTTTTAAATCAGGCATATCATCATAAATGTTCTTCAACTCCTGTGACCAGTTTGGGTATCGATGTATTTCGTCAAGCGCAAGTATCTTACCTCCTTTTTTTGAAAAAATATCGGCAAGTTCGTAAAGTCTATGTTCCGAGAAATACAAATCATCCAAGCTAACATATAACGACTCGCCTTTTGTTTTATAATTAAGCTTTAAATATTGAAGTATAATTGTGGTTTTGCCTACGCCTCTATTTCCTTTAATACCGATTACTCTATTTGTCCAATCAATTTTGTCAATGAATGGCCTAACACTTTTTAGCTGAGTTCGAGCTATCTTCGAATA
The DNA here is from genome assembly GCA_003648395.1 of Bacteroidota bacterium. The sequence goes on along the minus strand of QMPB01000063.1, from coordinate 1,563 downwards.
GTATTTTTTGAATATGGTTTTCATAGCTTGCGTAATAAGAAATTATTATTGTCATTATAATAGCACAAAAATACTAAAAAATATCAAGTTATTGATGTTTAACTAATAAAAAAGTATCAATGCATTGATACATTATTGAAAATAGGTTCTAAGTATCATAATAATAGTGACTTATAAGTGTCAAAAAATATGGATTAGTTCTTATTACTGTATATTTTGGAAATATTGGAGCCTATTTTTATGAGTTTTTAGAGAAACTAAATTTTATTATTCATAGTTTTATAGCTAAATTTTTTGTTTTTTTGCAGTCTGAAATATTATTAATAAATAGAACATTATTATCATGAAAAGAACTATAATAAAAAACTTATTGAAGTCTGAAGATTTCGACCGTACAGTTGTTGTAAAAGGTTGGATTAGAAATCGTAGAGGGAGTAAGAATGTAGCTTTTATAGCTCTTAATGATGGTTCTACAATTAATAATATTCAAGTTGTAGTAGATTTTTCTGAACTTGGCGAAACCATTATGGATGGAGTAGGCGTAGGCGCTTCTCTTTCTGTAGAGGGGGAGCTGATTGAGTCGCAAGGTGGAGGTCAAAAGATGGAAGTTGTTGCTAAGAAGCTTGTGGTGCTTGGCAATGCTGACCCAAAAGAATACCCACTACAGCCAAAGAAACATTCTTTGGAATTTCTTCGTGAGATTGCTCATTTACGATTCCGTACCAATACTTTTGGTGCTATTACTCGTATTCGTCACGCTATGATTTTTGGTGTTCATCAATTTTTTAACGATAGAGGATTTTATAATATTCATACACCAATTATTACTTCTTCTGATGCAGAGGGAGCAGGCGAGATGTTTCAGGTAACTACTCTAAATGAAAAAAACCCTCCTTTAACAGAGGATGGTGAAATTGATTATAAAAAAGATTTCTTCGGAAAGAAAACAAATCTTACTGTAAGTGGACAGTTGGAGGCTGAATTGGCAGCTTTGGCTATGGGGCAAGTTTATACATTTGGACCTACTTTCCGCGCTGAGAACTCAAATACAACTCGTCACTTATCAGAGTTTTGGATGATTGAGCCAGAGGTTGCTTTTAACGATATTGTTGATAATATGGATCTTGCCGAGGATATGCTTCAATATCTAGCTAAATATGCACTGGATAACTGCAATGATGATTTGCAGTTTCTTTCTAAACGCCTACAAGAGGAGGAAAAAGGCAAGAAAGAAGCGGATCGCTCAATGGAGCTTATTGAAAAGCTAAACTTTGTTGTTGAAAATAAATTTGAGAGAGTTACATATACTGAGGCTATTAATATACTTAGGAATTCTAAACCTAATAAGAAAAAGAAGTTTAGCTATGTAATTGAAGGTTGGGGTGCAGATTTACAATCGGAGCATGAGCGTTATTTGGTTGAGAAGCATTTCAAAAAGCCAGTTATTCTTATTGACTATCCTGCAAATATCAAAGCTTTTTATATGAAGCTTAATGATGATGGTAAAACAGTTCGTGCAATGGATATACTATTCCCAGGTATTGGCGAAATAGTTGGTGGCTC
>QMPB01000062.1 GCA_003648395.1 Bacteroidota bacterium | reverse complement strand
CCCCAGAGGGCACAAAAAAAGCCAACACTCTCGTGATGGCTTATTTATGTGACCCCTCTGGGGCTCCCTTCGACTTGCCTTATCAGGCCAACGCTCAGGATAAACTCCCATCGACTACGCTCAGGACAGGCCTCGCCCCAGAGGGCACAAAAAAAGCCAACACTCTCGTGATGGCTTATTTATGTGACCCCTCTGGGGCTCGAACCCAGGACCCTCTGCTTAAAAGGCAGATGCTCTACCAGCTGAGCTAAGAGATCATTCTCATTTGTTTGAAGGTTAATTCTTGATTGTTTAGATCAAAAGAGAAATTCATCTCTTGTGACCCCTCTGGGGCTCGAACCCAGGACCCTCTGCTTAAAAGGCAGATGCTCTACCAGCTGAGCTAAGAGATCATCCTTATTTCAAATGAGGGTGCAAATATACAAGCTTTTATCAAATGAGCAAACAATTTTATGAAAAAAGATGAAGATTTATTAAGCTCTATAATTCAGATAATTAAAGTGTAAAAAATCTATTTATTGATATATAATAGTATCTTAAACTATTAATAAAAGTTAATATAAAGTCATCATTATTCTTTTTACTTTTGCCAATCGATATTATACCAACAGAATTGAATTATAAAAAGTATTATTTTTAGAAAATAAAATGACATTACAACAACAAGAATCAAATAAAAATTTTAAGGCCTTTATTTGGCATGCGGCTTTTCTTGCTCTAGCAGCAAATTTTATGGATATAGACACCGTTATTCCTGCTATGTTACTATCTGTTGGCGGCAATGCTATTCACCTAGGAATTCTCACAAGCATAATGGTTGGTGGTGCTAGTTTTATGCAATTATTCTTCTCAGGAATGCTATCAAATATAGCCTATAAAAAGAAATTCCTTTTGGCAGCAATAAACCTCCGCGTACTAAGTTTATTAGGTTTGTCTACTCTTTTCTATTTTTCAAAAAGTATAGATCCAAATATTGTACTGCTTACAATATTTGGTCTTATCCTTATTTTTTCCTTTAGTGGGAGTTTTGCCAATATCTCCTATATTGATATACTGGGAAAAACCATAACCAAAGCCAAGCGCAAGAAATTCTTCAGCCTTAAACAGTTTATTTCGAGTATAGGCTTACTTATTTCAGCTTTTGGAGCAAGTTATGTTCTTAAACAATATGTATTTCCTGAGAACTATTCAGTAACATTTATCTTTGCGGCATCACTCCTATTTATAGCCTCTGGTGGATTTTATTTTCTAAGTGAGAAAACACCTTCTGCAAAAAAACGAATGAATTTAAAGAATTTCTTTGCTCAAATGCCCAAGGAAATAAAGCTTAACAAAAACCTAAAGAACTATTTATTTATAATAAATATGCTAGGAATTGGTGTAAGTTTACTACCTTTTGTTATATTACTTGCAAAGGACTCTGGCAGCATAAGCCTCGAAAGTATAGGTAGTTTTATTATCTTCCGCACTTTAGGAATGGCAATAGGAAGCATTAGTCTTTTTTATAAAGCTAAAAGTTTTAAATATAAGAATGTACTTCTTTTCAATGTATTTCTTGGATCAGCATTACCGATAATAGCCCTAGCATTACAGAATAACGCTGTACTATTCCCAGGTATATTTCTATTGGCAGGAGTATTTGTTTCCACTTATAAGGTAGCCATGAATGGTATTCTTATTGAAATATCTAATGACGAGAATAGAACATTATACGCCGGAATATCTGGCGCGGGGAACATATTAACAAGCATATTTCCTATAATAGCTGGAATACTACTGGCAAGCCTTGGTTATAATATAGTTTTCGGATTTATTAGCCTGATAATGTTTGCAAGTATATTCTTTATTAGAAAACTGAGGTGCTAAATAAAAAATGTCAATAGAATAGAGTAAATTAACAATCTATTTTATTGACATTCTTCTGCTAACAATAATATCTTTAATAGAATAAACTACCTATCTGATATGCGGCAAATGCAGCAACCCATGCAATAGCTGTAGTATATACAATTTCAAAAATAGCATACTTCCATAAACCAGACTCTCTCTTGATAGCTGCAATAGTTGCTATACATGGGAAATAAAATAACACAAACAACAAGAATGCAAAAGCCACCGGTGGCGTATATATTTTCTGCCCTATTTTTGGCCCTGAAGTATATTCTGCAGCTTTAAGTTTTTCGCCTAGTGATTGTGTTCCCTTTGCTTCGGGGTCAGATTGATAAAGCACTCCCATAGTAGAAACTACAATTTCCTTAGCAGCAGCTCCTGTAATCAGACTTACTCCAATTTTCCAATCAAAACCAAGTGGACGAATTACTGGCTCAATAAAATGACCTAATTCACCAATATAAGAATTCTCTTGACGCTCACCCTCTTTCATAAGTGAAATCTTATGTGCAACTAACACTTTTGCTATTGCTATACTATCGGCACTTATGCTATTGTCTTGCGTAGCTTTATGAAGCATTTCTATTTCAACTGCATCATAATCTTGCAAATAATCAACTTCTCTAGGGAAATAACCCAATGCCCAAATAAGAATAGAAGCAATAAGAATTATTCCTCCCATCTTCTTAAGATACATTTCAGCCTTAAACCACATATGCTTAACAATTGTTAGAGCTGTAGGTACACGGTATGGAGGCAATTCCATTACAAAAGGCAATTCCTTAGCTTTAAACAATGTTTTCTTGAAAATCCATGCTACAATTCCTGCCATCATAATTCCTAATGAATAAATAAAGAAAAGCATTGTACCAGGGTATTGGGGAAAGAACGCACTAATAATTACCACATATACGGGTAATCTTGCACTACACGACATAAATGGATTAATAAGCATTGTTACCAACCTATCGTTTCTTCCTTCGATGGTACGAGTTGCCATAATAGCAGGCACATTACACCCAAAGCCCATTAGTAATGGAATAAATGAGCGGCCATGTAATCCTACTTTATGCATTATTTTATCAACAATAAAAGCCACACGAGCCATATAGCCAGTATCTTCCATTATGGAAATAAAGAAGAAAAGTATAAGTATATTGGGTAAGAAACTAATAACACTTCCCACACCACCAATTATACCATCAACTAATAAATCTCTAAATATACTTGGCTGCATTAGATTAGAAACAAAACTACTCAAAATACTTACTCCGGATTCTATCCATAATTGCGGATAACTACCAATAATAAAAGTAGTTTGAAACATTACCCACATTAGAAAAATAAATAGAGGAAAACTATATAATCTATTAGTAATAATACTATCAACAGCATGTGTAACATCTCGTTTGCTGAATGTAGCTCCTACTTTATAAGTTTCTTTAAGTGCACCATAAATAAATCCATATTTAGCATCAGTAATTGCAGATTCCGCATTTTCTTTAAAATAGTTTTCAGCCCTATCCTGACGATCTTTTACAAGAAGCTTTATTTCTTCTTCATTTATTGTTTTCTGAATTTTAGATTTAGCATCAGCATCACCCTCAAGCAATTTAATTGCAAGAAAACGAGAAGATATTCTATCCGTTAAATCCCAATTACCAGACTGTTTAATAAGATCTTGAATTAGCTTAATAGATTTCTCTATGCACTTACCATAATTTATATGAATATGACGCTCTATTGGATTTTTATTAAGGTATGACTCTATAACTAGATCAAAAAGCTCATCAATACCTTTTCTTTTAGCACCAACAGTACGCACCGATGGAATTCCTAACATTTGAGAAAGAAGCTTGTCGTCAAGCACATCTTTTCGTCTATCCATCTCATCGCTCATATTCAATGCCATAACTACCTTTACATCCATATCAATAAGCTGGGTAGTAAGGTATAAATTACGTTCAAGATTAGAAGAATCTATAACATTAATTATAACATCGGGCATTTCATCATGAATAAAATTACGAACATATAATTCTTCTGGCGAGTATGCTGTTAGTGAATATGTACCTGGCAAATCAACAATATTGATTTTATATCCGGCATGCTTAAAAATTGCTTCTTTGGAATCTACCGTTACACCGCTATAATTACCAACATGCTCATTAAGACCCGATACAATATTAAAGATTGTAGTTTTACCACAGTTAGGATTTCCAACAAAAGCTACATTTAGCTCTTTAAGTTTTGTTGCACGACCCTTTAATTTGCTATCATCTTTTATTGTTCCTTTAAATACAAATTCTTCATTAACATGATCATTTTCAGACATCAACTCAATAAGATTAGACTCTGAAACTCTTAATGAAACATCATAGCCCATCAAAGAATACTCAATAGGGTCTTGTAAGGGTGCTCTTCGAATAACCTCAATCTCTTTCCCCGCAATAAAACCCATCTCCATTATTCTTCGGCGAAAAGCACCTCGGCCTTTTACTTTAGAAATAATACCCTTTTCACCTTCATTAAGATCACTTAAATGTTTCATTATTATTTATTTCATTAAAATTATTTTCTAAAAAAGACAAAAATAGTTTAATTAGTTTTTTAATCAATAGCTATTAGTAGGTATTCTATTTCAATTCATCTTTTTTCTTTTTCACTTTTCTAAAATATGATTCTTTGGTGGCAATATACATCACTTTGGTAGCTTTCATATGTACATTCCCTGCTTTATCAACAAATTCTACAGGAAGTTTTAAATAATATTGCCCTCTTTTATTTAGATTTTCTCTTATTTCTTCAATCACCTCATCTTCAATAATGAATCTGGCAACCACTTTCTTTTTAATGGGCTTCTTAAAAACTATATGAGCTTCCTTATCCCATATAACATACTCTCTTCCAAATATATTACGAAGCTGAATTGCAAAAATAGGATCTATTGAAGCATAAATACTACCGCCAAAAACAGTCATATTAATATTCCAATTTCGTAATCCTAATTTAATACAAACATGCATTTCTTTCCAATCATCGGAAATAAACCGAACTCTACCACTACTCCTTCTATATGCTGGGTATATGTTTAAACCAAACTTATAAAATTTAGTATATAAGCTCTCCTTTCTCTCTGTTTCAAACTCTTTCACAATATAAAATCTTGTTTTAATTAATCAACGCAAATATACTAATAAGAATATCATTTAATTAATAAAGTTTTTTATTCAACTAACATATGTTTTTCTTACTTTTGAAGCTTAAATCTAACCTACACATTATTGCAAAATGGAGAATTATTTTCAGAAATTTAGAGAACAAGTTATAGGAAGAAATTACCCTTTCACAAGCCCTTATGGTGAGCAAAAAATAATTTATGCTGATTGGATAGCAAGTGGCCGATTATATAGAGGTATTGAAGACAAAATGGCTAATACATTTGGGCCTTTTGTTGCAAATACACATACCGAAACTAGCGAAACTGGTACTGTAATGACAAAAGCATATCATCATGCAAAAGATATTATCCGTAAACATGTAAATGCTAATCCCAATGACATTGTAATAACTGCAGGTGTTGGTATGACCGGTGTTGTAAATAAATTTCAACGGATATTAAATTTAAAGCCTTGCCATAACGATAAAAACTTAGAAGAAACACTTTCTGGAGAAAAGCCAGTGGTATTTATTACGCATATGGAGCATCATAGCAACCATACATCGTGGTACGAAACTATTGCTGATGTGGTAGTGCTGCCTGCAACTAAAGAAGGCACAGTAGATTTGATAAAAATGGATGAAGTGATTTCGTCTTACTCTAAAAGAAAAAAGAAAATTGGAAGTTTTACAGCCTGCAGTAATGTTACTGGCGTTGGAACTCCCTACCATAAGATGGCAGCAATAATGCATAAATATAATGGTCTTTGTTTTATTGACTTTGCTGCAAATGCACCTTATGAAGAAATGAATATGCATCCTGAAAATAAAGATGAGTATCTTGATGCAATAATGTTCTCTCCACACAAATTTTTGGGAGGGCCAGGATCTTCAGGAGTATTGGTATTTAAAAAAGAGCTTTATACTAACGCAGTACCCGATCACCCAGGAGGTGGAACTGTAGATTGGACAAATGCTTGGGGTGAGTATAAATATACTGACAATATTGAAGCTCGTGAAGATGGTGGAACACCTGGTTTTTTGCAAGCCATTCGCACTTCGCTTTCTTTAAAACTAAAAGAACAAATGGGTACTGATAATATCCAAAAACGAGAAGAAGAACTATTTAAAATAGCTTTTACTGAACTTGGTAAAATTAATAATCTTAGTATTCTTGCAAACAATATTAAAAAACGAGTTGGCGCACTTTCTTTCTATATAAAAGACGTTCATTATAATCTAATAGTAAAACTACTTAATGATAGATTTGGAGTACAAGTTAGAGGTGGTTGTGCTTGCGCAGGTACTTATGGTCATTATCTTCTTAATGTTACTCATGAAGAATCAAAACGAATTACTGATTTGATTGATAGCGGCGACCTTAGCAAAAAACCTGGATGGGTACGCCTTTCGGTACACCCAACAATGACTAATGATGAGCTATACTTTATTTGTGATGCTATAAATAAGATTGGCAAAAACCATGAAGAATGGGCGAAAGATTATATTCACGAAGAGGAAACTAATGAGTTTATTCACAAAAACTTTATCAATAAAGAACGATATAATATTGATGATTGGTTTTCTTTATAGTTACTCTCCAAAAAATAATAACAAAAAAACTCGTAATAAATATTACGAGTTTTTTTGCTTAATTGATATATCTTCTATTTAAACCAGCCAAATATAAAACTTATTTCAGCAGTAGGCGAACTAAGTTTGCCTGTTTCAAATACATTGCTTTCAATTTTATTACTAGAGTTTAGGTAATTATATGATAACTCTGAATTACTAACCCATTGGTAACCCAAACCAACTTTAAACTTCATCCAATTAGTTAGATTCATTTCTACATCTATTTGAGGAGTTATTACAAAAACTGGGCTCGAAACATAAACATCATCATTATAATACTTACAATTATAGCTATTGCAAGATTGGTAATAATCGTAATGATCATAAAGAAGAATTGCACCTCCTCCAAACTTTGTGCTAAAACCAAAATGTATTGGTTTATCAGCCGCAAAATTAACACCTACTATTAATCCCGTATGAAAAAATGTAGAAGCTTTCTCAATATTAGATGTTGAATCTGATGAAAGGAAATCGTATTCAGGAGAACCAAATGAACCTCTACCATAGAATCCCACATAAAAACTTCTATTTAACAAAACAGCACCATCAAAGCCCGCTGCACCAGCTACTTTTCCATCTAATGATAATAAATTAAAACTAAAAGCACCAAACCCACTTATCTTAGTAATTGAATTATTATTACTAAATAATGTTTTATACTCTGTATTTGAGTTTTGAGAAACTGAAGAATCAGATTTCTGAGAAAACATAACAAAAGGTGTTCCCAATGCTAGTAATAATAATAGTAAGAATATTTTCATTTTTTAAAGTATTGATTGATTTTGATAAATATCTTTATGTGTTTTTACTAATTAATAAAATATTTACTAGCAAGTGCCTTTCAACACTTTATACTAATAAATACAAACTGTTATAGAATTACAAAAGTAAACTAATTACGAAGAGTAAAAAAGTAAACAAACTAACAATAATTACTTTTAGTAGGTTTTAGATATATTTTTACTATATTTGTGACTGATATTTCACAGATATCGCGTATGCAAACATATTTATTAACCTAACAAAACTACCATGAAAAAGTCAATCCGATTTTTCTTTATCATGCTTTTAAGTATTAGCTTATTCCAAATTAGCTGTACAAAAGAGGATGACAAAGCTGTAGTATTACCTACAGTTAGTACTAATAGTGTAACAAACATTGCACCTACAACAGTAACAACTGGCGGGGTAATTAGTGATAATGTAGAAATTACTGCTAGGGGTGTTTGTTACTCAACATCCAATCAAAATCCTTCTCTAGAAGATGATGATGGTTTCACCACTGATGGTACTGGTGATGGAAGCTTTGTTAGTAACCCTTCGGGACTATTAAACGGAACAACATATTATATTAGAGCATACGCTACAAATACTATAGGAACAGCATATGGAAATATGGTTACATGCAAAACCATGCAATAAATTATAAGTTATTATTACAAATCAAGAGCTAGGTTATATTATTTAGCTCTTTTTTTATTCTATCACTTTTGCAACAATAACAAATAATTAACGTAGAAATGTTATTGACAAAATTATGATATATTAAAAATGGATATTAATAAAGAGAAGAACATAATTAGAAAACAAATTAAGTATATAAAATCAAAGCTTAATGCTGAGGATAAACTTCTATTATCAAAACCCATAATTTTGAATTTGGAGAATAATAATGACTTTATTAACTCAACGTGCATACTCGCATATTGGTCCATGAATGACGAAGTAAACACCCATGCTTTTGTTCAAAAATGGAGTTCTTCTAAAGATATATATCTACCTGTAGTTAAAGGTAATATGCTTGAATTTAGATTATTTACAAATATTAATAATATGGAAAAGGAATCTGAATTTGGCATTTTTGAGCCCAAAGGTAAAATATTAAAAGATTATACGATAATTGATCTTGCAATAATTCCGGGAGTAGCTTTTGATAATCATAATAATAGATTGGGAAGAGGCCTTGCTTTTTATGATAAAATACTTAAAAGTATAGATGCAAAAAAGATTGGGATTTGCTTCAATTTTCAGATTTTGGATATAATACCAACTGAAAATACTGATATTAAAATGGACATGATAATAAGCTCTAAACCCTAATTAAATATAATACTATATAAATAAACTATTTTCTTTATCTTTGACAATTATACAAATTAAAAACACATATGGCAGGAGCTAAAAAGTTTGGAACATTTGCAGGAGTTTATACACCATCGGTACTTACAATACTAGGTGTAATAATGTATATGCGACTCGGTTGGGTTGTAGGGCAAGCTGGGTTAATTGCGGCTATTGCAATTGTATTATTAGCACATATTATTTCCATAACTACAAGCTTAAGCATATCAAGTATAGCTACCGACAAAAAGATAAAAACTGGTGGAATATACTATATACTATCACGAAGCCTTGGCCTACCAATGGGAGGTTCTATTGGCATAACTCTATTTGTTGGTACAGCATTAAGTATTGCATTATACATTGTAGGTTTTACCGAAAATTTCATTAGTATTGATACTATTAGCAGTTTCCTAGGAGTGGAAGACAGCATAAACACCATAAGAATAATTGGAACTATTGTACTTATGATTCTAGTTGCAATTGCATTTATTAGCACTTCTTTAGCAATAAAAACTCAGTTTTTTGTTTTAGGAGCAATAGCACTTTCCTTAATTTCTATTGGGCTAGGATTTGCCATGATGGACACATCTGCAATTACAGAACCAATAATGAGTCCTGCAAGAACAGGAGTGCCATTAATAACTGTATTTGCCATTTTCTTCCCTGCCGTTACAGGTTTTACAGCTGGAGTTGCTATGTCGGGCGATTTAAAAGACCCCAAAAGCTCTATTCCTAAAGGTACAATGTGGGCTGTTGCAACAGGACTAGTTGTTTATATAATACTAAGTATTGCTATAGCGTATTTTGTAGACAGAGATCTATTATTAAATGACAATAACTTTTTTCTAAAGGTAGCATTATACTCACCACTAGTAATAGCTGGAATTTGGGGAGCTACACTATCATCTGCTTTAGGAGGAATCCTAGGAGCACCACGTATTATACAAGCAATATCAGGGGACAAAATAATACCTAAGTGGTTTGGAAAAGGTCATGGCGAATCCAACGAACCTCGTAATGCACTTATTTTTACATTCATTATTGCTGAAATTGGAATTTTAATTGGAGAACTAGATGCAATTGCTGAAGTTGTATCTATGTTTTATATTGCTGCTTATGGCTTTATAAATCTAGCTTTTGCTCTCGAAAGTTGGGCAAGTAGCGATTTTAGACCAAGTTTTGCTGTAAATAAATGGGTTGGAATTATTGGTTTTGTAGCCAGTTTTGGTGTTATGATGCAATTGAATCCAGGAGCAATGTTTGCAGCATTTATAATAATGTGGGCAATATATTTCCTTCTAAAAAGAAAAGAAATAAAGTCGGACTTTGGCGATGTATGGAGTAGTGTATGGTCGTCAATGGTAAGAACTTCCATTACTAAACTTGCAGAAAAATCACTTGAAAAACGTAATTGGAAACCTAATATACTATTATTCATTGGTGAAAATGACCAACGACCTCATTTAATGGAACTTGGCAAACTATTTATTGGAAAGTATGGTTTTTTATCAGCATTTAATTTAATAGAGAATGATAGCAATACTTTTAGCTTAACCAAGCATGAACAGTCTATTGACACTTCGCAAAACACCGATGGAGTATTTATCCGTAAGCATAACGTTAATAATATATATGACGGAATAGAACAAGTATCATCAACTTATGGTTTTGCTGGAGTGGAACCAAATACTATATATATGGGGTGGGCTCGAAACACTAAAGACCCTATTCGTTTTGCTCATATGCTAAAAAATATTTATTCTCTTGATCAGAATATTGTTTTAATGGATTATGACCAACAACTTAAGTATGGTGATAAAAAACAAATTGATATTTGGTGGAGAGGTAAAGGACAGAATGGAAATTTATCGTTACAATTAATTAAATTTCTACAAGAAAATGATGATTGGGCAAAATCCAAATTACGACTAATGGTCGTAAATCCCGTTAATGACGATCATGAAAAACTATTTAAACAAGCAACAAGTATTCTTAATAATTTGAGAATTGATGGTGAGGTGCGAATCATTAATAACCAAATAGAGAACCGTAGCTTTTATGACATTATTAATGTTGAGTCGATAAATTCTAGTTTAATTTTCTTGGGCTTACCTGATATAGAAATAGGCAAAGAGAAAAGCTTTATTGACAATACTAATGATTTATGTAAAAAAATTGGTACAGTAATATTGGTAAGAGCTTCTTCTACATTTATGCATTTAGAAATTGGTGGCAGAAAGAAAAAGGAAAACTCTAATTTAAAAAAGATATTAAAAACAAATAAGGAAAATAGAGCAGCTCTTAATTATCCAAAATACAAAGCTCTTGAGCTTGCTAATATGGATTTTTTCAATAAGAGCATGAATAATCTTGAGAGTATAAAAGAAACCTCTTTATATAAGTTTATTAGTGCTGAAAACAAACTATTCACCGAATTTGATAGCATAATTAAAGAGTCAATAACGAATCTAAAAATAGAACTTGAAAAGAGTAAGCCCGAGTATTATTCTGCAAAGATATCGGCAATACATACAAAAACTCTTACTAAAATAAACGATTATCTTAATAGTAATAAAAAACTAATTAAAGAGAAGGAGCAATACATTACTGACCTTCTAGAAAAAGAAATTAGCTTTATAAAAAAGCTTTATAAAGCTTTGCCAAAAACCATAAAGATAAAATACGGAATAGAGGATATTCAAATTGATCCCAACGATAGCTTTGATATAAAAACCTATAAATGGATTAGACGTAAGTTAGTTTTAATTGGAAAAAAAGAATTTTCTTATACTATTAAATATCAGCACTTACTAACCGAAAAATTATTAAGTACAAATATCGAATTTATTGAAGATATACTTCATAAGTTTGGATATATGAGTAGTGAGAATATTACTGATGTAGAAATATTTACATCAAATATAGATAAGGAATTTCTTAACCTATATTTATCGGCTAGTAAGGATCAAAAAATTGATATTAAACAAATAGATAAAATAGAAAAACTTAATACTGATTTAATAAATAAAGTAAATAGTAGAATTACTAAATTTGTAAAGTATAGAGAAAATATAATTTATACACTTACAAATAAACTTAATGAGATTAGCTCTATTACTGATGTAAATAGTACAATAGATGATGATTTTAATATTAGCAAGCACATTAATAATATAGACAAATCTCTTGATTTATATACTGAGAAGAGATTTCATAATAATATAATATTAATAAATAGAGTTCAATTAAACATAACTCTACTAAGCTTTGCTGCACAATTACGACAATTTACAAAGCTAATTCTAAGGAGAGTAAGTGTAAGTCTAGAGAAAGATATTACAAATAATGATAAATCCTATTTAGAGTACTTAAAGCTTTATAGGAATGAGTTTGATAAAAATAATGATGCTAGTTTCAATTTTGAGAGTGAAAAGCTATCAGTTAATTTTGATCAAAGTTCAGCAAAAAGCCTTATCAATCTTATAGATAGATCACAAAAGAATATTCTTGAATTATTACCAGATTCAATGGAGATTTTTTCTGAAGAATCAGAGAATATGATCGGTACTAAAAAACAGTTTAATGATTTAGAAATTATTAATATTTCTGTAACACGCTTAATTGATTTTATAATACAAGATGAATTTATAAATAAGATTAGCACTATTATTTCTAGCCTTCCTGAACAAATAACTACTAAATCGCATTTCTTACTCGACCACTTACGCTATATGTCGTATTGTGTAGAACACAAAGAAACTGTGGAGGAAGACTTCCGAACTTTTATTAATAATGAGATTTCTAAGATTGAGAATAACAATAATACAAATGATGAATTTGTAAACAGCATTCTATTACAAATAGAGGAACGTCAGCGAATTCTTAATGAAAAGACATCTATTTATCCATTTGTATTAGCGGCTACTAATCTTAAGCAATATATTAAACAAAGAGAAAATTCTATTAGCAAGAATAAATTATCACAGTTAATAAGTCGCACAAATAATTTATTACGAAGTATTGCTGCTAATATATGGTATCAAGAGAGTGAGGGCATTATTTTAGCAAAGAATCTTATTAATGATTCTGACAAAGTTTACGATAATAATAGTAAACAGCGCAAAGCTATTGATAAGATTAAAGCACCCATAGAAGTTTCTAATAATCTACCATATTATTACCAACAATTATTCACTAATAGGCAGAATTATATTCCTGAATTCTGGATAAAACGAGAAGCTGCAGAATTAGAATTTGATAACTTTGTTAAGGATAAGAAATACAATCTTGCAAAAGCATTACTTATAAAAGGAGCTCCTGGCTCAGGAAAAACTCACCTAAGTTATCATTTTACCCAACTATTGCCAAGCAGTAATAATGTAATTACAATTACACCTCCTATTGGTGGCAGTATTAATATGGATATTTATAATAATATTATACAACAAGCTTTCAATAATATTTCTGATTTTGACAAACTTGAAGATGATACTGTAATAATATTTGAAGATATTGAATTGTGGTGGCAAAAAAGTAATAATGGCTTTGAGGTATTCGATTCTATTTTTAATTCCATTGATAAGCATTCCAACAGACTTACTTTTATTGTTATAATAAATAGTTATACCTATTCCATAATTGAGAAATTACGAGATTTAAAACGTATATTTTCTCATATTATAAGCTT
>QMPB01000061.1 GCA_003648395.1 Bacteroidota bacterium | reverse complement strand
AGAATTAGGAATTAAAAATTAAAAATTAAAAAACTTTACTGGCATTCACTTTTTAGGATGAGTAGTAAAAAAGCAAAGGAAGTTTCTTGAAAAAAGGAGTTAATATATATTTCAATTTTTGGGTTTTGAAGAAAATCTAAATGTAAAATATTCCCAACAATTTCTTACTTTTGAAGCTTGTTTAATTTAGTATACACAATTCAAAAGTATTTATTATATGAAAAGGTTAATTCTTAGTATTTTAATCGCATTTATTGGAGTTTATGGAGTTATGGCTCAAGGAAATACTCCAACTAATAATGGTAAAAAAAGTATTAATTTAGAAGATATTTGGAAGTATTATAGATTTTATCCTAGTACTGTAAGTGGCTTTCGCTCAATGAATGATGGGAATAATTATACCATTTTAAACAAAGGAAATATTGAAAAATATTCATATAAAAATGGAAAATTGATCGAAACAATTATCGAAGCTGGTCAACTTATTCCTGAAGGAAATAGCTCTCCGATAATATTTACAAAATATGAATTTAGCAATGACGAATCTAAATTGTTATTAGCTACTGATGTAGTTCCAATTTATCGACATTCTTTTCATGCTACTTATTGGGTATATAATTTAAAAACTAAGAAATTAATGCCATTGTCAAATGAAGGTGAACAGCAACTTGCAACATTTTCACCAAATGATAATATGATAGCTTTCGTTAGAAAAAATAATATTTACATTAAAGATTTAATCTCAGATAAGGAATATGCAATTACTACTGACGGTAAAATAAATAGTGTAATTAATGGTAAACCAGATTGGGTTTATGAAGAAGAATTTGAGTTTACTAAAGCTTTTCAATGGTCAGATAATAGTGAGTCAATGGCATATATTAGATTTGATGAATCTAAAGTAAAACAGTATGAATTAGAATTTTATGGTAAGCTTTACCCTGAGATATATAAGTATAAATATCCTAAAGCAGGGGAAGATAACTCTATTGTAAGTGTTCATGTGTATAATTTGAAATCTCAGAAAACTAAGACTATGGATATTGGTGAGAATACAGATATTTATATTCCTCGTATTAAATGGACTCACAATAATAATGTATTATCAATTCAACGAATGAATCGTTTGCAAAACAAATGGGAAATTTTATTAGCTGATATTACTACATCTAAAACTAAGGTATTATATTCTGAAACAAACAAATACTACATTGATATTACTAATAACCTAATTTTCTTAGATGATAATAAGTCTTTTGTATTTACGTCAGAAAGAGATGGATATAATCATGTATATCAGTATGGTATGAATGGTAAAATGATGCGTCAATTCACTAAAGGCGAATATGATGTTGAAGAGTTTATTGGATTGGATAATAAAAGAAAGAAGATTTATGTTAAGTCTGCTTTCTCATCTCCATTAAACAGAGAGATTTTTGAAATAGATATGAAACGAGGAGCAATGAAGAAACTGTCGAATAGAGAAGGAACAAATAGTGCTACTTTTTCTTCTAATTACAAATACTTTATCAATACAAATACTACTGCAAATACACCTCATTATATCACAATGAATAGTACATCAAGCACTAAAGAATTGTATATTATTCAAGACAATGAAGCTTTAAAAGCTAAAATGAAAGTGTATAGGTTTAGTAATATGGAGTTTTTTAAAATAAAGACAGATAATGATGTTGAATTAAATGCTTCAATTATTAAGCCTCTTGATTTTGATTCTACAAAAGAATACCCAGTTTTGATGTTTGTATATGGTGGACCAGGTTCTCAAACAGTTACAAACTCATGGGGCTGGTTCAACTATGCATGGTTTCAGATGTTAGCTCAAAAAGGATATTTAGTGGTTTCAGTTGATAATAGAGGAACAGGTTTTAGAGGCCAAGAATTTAAGAAAATGACTTATCAGCAATTGGGAAAATATGAAACTATTGACCAAATAAATTCTAATAAATATTTAGCATCTTTACCTTATGTTGATGGCTCTAGAATTGGTATATTTGGCTGGAGTTATGGTGGTTATATGTCAACGCTTTGCATGACAAAAGGTGCAGCCTTCTTTAAGGCAGGTATTGCTGTAGCACCAGTTACTAACTGGAGATATTACGACAATATTTATACGGAGCGCTTTATGCGAACTCCTCAAGAAAATGCTAAAGGCTATGATGATAATAGTCCAATTTCGCATACTGAATTACTTAAAGGTAAGTATTTATTAGTTCATGGCATTGCTGATGATAATGTTCATATTCAGAACTCTATGGACTTAATTACAGAACTTGTAAAAGATAATAAGCAGTTTGAAATGCAGTTTTATCCCAATAGCGATCATGGTATTCATCATGGTAGAAATACAAGATTACATCTTTATATTCGTATGACTGATTTCTTATTAGAGAATTTATAGTATTTCCTAGTGGACAATAGTTCGATAATATTTTTAAAGATGTCTGTAAATCAGCTGATCAAAATATTATATTGCGTTTGTGAAATATCTAATAATCAAAGTTTTGAGGCTTTGCATGTTTGAATCGACAAACAGGCGAGAGGTGAAAGTTTAACGAAGTATTGAATGGAAGGAATAATTAAATTTAAGGCAAATTGGAAAAATATTGAATCTGTTAGTGATTCTGAATATGATTTTATTAATCCTTGGCGTCAAGAGTGTTTTAATAAATCCCTAATAGGAGTAGGAGACGATAGAATTGGTTATGGTAATATTAGTTTTAGAATAGGAGATACTAACCAATTCATAATTTCAGGTTCAGCAACGGGGCATATTCCTGATTTAAAGAAAAAACATTATTCAAAAGTAATAGACTTCAATATTTTAAATAATAGTATTGATTGCGAGGGGAGAACAATTGCTTCATCAGAGTCAATGTCTCATGCTGCATTATATGCCGCTAATGATAATATTAAATGTGTAATTCATTTGCATCATAAAGTATTATGGGAGAATAACTTATACCTCTATCCAACCACTGATATTAGTATTGAATATGGAACTGTGGATATGGCTCAGAATGTCTTTGAGTTAGCAAAAGAATTCAGTGAAGGAGCTATTATTATGGGTGGTCATAAAGATGGGATAATAATATTTGGAAGTAGTTATGATAGCTGTCTTAAGCAACAGTTAATAAGAAACATATACAAGAAAATTCAATAGAGTTATTCCAATGTAGATTTTTTGTATTATTGTAGTTAATTCTAATTGAAAATAAATAATAATCATAATTAATTAAAGCTATGTTTAAAGCATCAAAATTACTAGTAGTATTGTTGTCGGTATTGTTTATTAATACTGCATCTCAGGCACAAATGAAAATTTTAAGTGGAGTTAAAGGAGGGTTTTACGAAGCTCTGGCTAATGATATTAAAGGAGTTTCTCATCAGGATGTTACAGTATTAAATTCCAAAGGAAGTGTTGATAATTATAATCAGCTTGTAAATAGCGATAATGATATCATTGTAAGCTTCCTTCAGTATGATGTACTGTTGATACACGAATTACAAAATCCTAAATTAAGAAAAGAGCTTAGAATATTATTACCATTATTTCTAGATGAAGAAATTCATTTAATAGTTAGACAAGATTCTAAAATAAAGAAATTGAAAAATTTAAAAGGTAAGAAAGTAGCGATAGGAGATAAATACCAAGGAACGCTTGTTACAGCTCAAACTATTAAAAAGAAAACGAAGGTCGACTGGATTGATGTTATTATGTCATCAGAGAAAGCCTATGCAGCACTTCTTAGAGGAGATATTGATGCTTATTTCTTTGTTGGTGGTGCTCCTGTAGCTTTGTTAGCTGGTGAAGGAGAATCCGTTCCAATTAAACTTGTTGATATTAAGAATTCATCATTAGCTGACATTTACACTAAGAAAGAAATTCCTAGTGACACTTATCCTTGGCAGAAATCATCAATAACAACTTATGCTGTTCCAACTATTATGGTTGTAAACATTAAAGGTATGAGTGACAATACTCAAGAGAAACTTAATATGCTATTAAAAGATACTGAAAATGGGCTAAAAGGTTTCCAAAATACAGGTCATCCTAAGTGGCAAGACGTTTACACGGAGAGTCAATCTGTTGATTGGCCATATTATTATTCTAAACCTGTGGTTAAGTAGATAATTTATAGAATGATAAAAAAAGGCTAGTTTAAAACTAGCCTTTTTTATGTTTTAATCCATTCTAGTGCTGTATTTTATTCTCTATAAAAGCTTTGTCAGAGTTTATTATTTCAATAGCCTTAAGGACTAGTTTATCTAGTTTATTGTAAACCTTATAATAGCCCTCTTGATATAAATCTCTTGCTAAATAGGCTTTAAATTTTGCTTCAATATATTTCTTAGAAGTAGTAATATCACTATCACTCCCTTTTATTTTATTCTTATTGAATGCAAGTATATTTAATTCATCAAATTCTTTATCACTCATTTCAAAGTGTTTATCAAACTTATCAATGGTAGAATACTTTTTTAACAGTGACTCAAGATTATTATCGAAATACATTCCGGCAAACAAATTAATAATACCATACCTATTTAGTTGCTTAAGATAATCAGAATAAAAAGAAGTATCAATTGGCACAAAAATATCAGGCATAATTGCACCCCCTCCATAAACTATTCTTTTGGAGTTAGTATAATACCTTAATGAGTCATTAAAATGAATACTATCAGCAGAATATAGTTCTCCACGCTCATAACGCTCAAGTATATCTTTATTATATTCTCCCTTATTAGCTTTGAACGACTTCTGTATGCATCTACCGGAAGGTGTATGGTATCGTCCTGTGGTGAGCCTAATAGCCGATCCATCAGGTAGATTATAATTTCTTCCAACAAGTCCCTTTCCAAACGAACGACGTCCCATAATAATTCCTCTATCCCAATCTTGTATTGCTCCAGCAAATATCTCTGCCGCTGATGCAGAATTTTCATCTATAAGCACTACTAGTTTACCTTTCTCCATTTGTCCTCCAGGTTTAGATTTGTATTCAGTGCGTGGAGAATGTGCTCCTTTAGTATATACAATAAGTTTGTCAGCACTAAGGAAATCATCAGCTAGATTAATAGAAGCTACCATTAAACCTCCTGGGTTGTCCCTGAGGTCTACAATAATATTTTTCATTCCCATCATACTGAGTTGCATTAGTGCTATTTGAACTTCAGAGTTTGTTGTTCTACTGAAACTACTTATTCTTATATATGCAGTTTTTCTATCAATCATATAACTAGACGCTAGAGTATGAATAGCAATACTATTTCTCTTAATATTTACATTCTTTACTTTGTTATTGTGAGAAAGTAATTTAAGACTAACAGTGGTGCCTCTTTTGCCACGTAGGTTTTTTGATAAATAGCTATTTGTGACTATTCCGCCCACAGAGGCTTTACCATCAATTTCTAATAATCTATCTCCAGCTTTTACTTTGGCTAGATCCGCAGGACCACCTTTAACCGTATTCAAAACAAGTAAAGTGTCATTAAGTATCTGATAATGAACTCCTATGCCTGCAAAACTGCCATTTAATTGTTCGTTGTTTTTTTTAAGGTCTTTAGGGCTAAGATATTTAGAATGTGGGTCAAGTTCAGCAATCATAGCCTTAACTGCAGCAGTAGTTATTTTAGCAGCATCTACAGTGTCAGCATATTGGGAGTCAATAAGCTTAAGAGAACGTTCTAATTTCTTATATGTAGTTCTTTCACTTTGTGCATTGAGAACAAAGCTAGATGCTATTAAAAGTATGGAGATTATTAATTTCATATATTTAATTTTATTAATTTGGTGATACCTGCTGTCTGCAAACAGGTAGGTGGAGCCACATAACAATATTTTAATCATGTCCCTGTGGGTCAAATTAAGATTAAAATTTGTCATGTTTGTTTCATATATTATGCAAATGTAATTTAATTATGCGTTTACACAATAGTAAATTAATCCGCATTTTTTACTGTAAATATTCTTGTGAGGAAATTTTAAAACAAATAGGGGATAGCATATGCTACCCCTTTTTGTTAAGTTTATACAAGTTTTATATTGTTATAAGGTTTATTAATGTTTTATAAATCTGTGTAAAACAGGTAGTTCTCTAGCAGGTATTACTTAAATTTCTTCATATACTTTTTAAGCATATCCTTATGAACTGTAAAGTCCATCATTTTAAGTTTAGTATATTCTTCGCTAAAGAAATAGTATCCAAATTCAGCACTTTTTTGGTCAATATTACGAGACCCAGAACTAGAATCTTTTATTAAATACCAATATTTACCATTTTTATCTTTCATATAACCAATCATATGCATTCCATGATCGTCAGTTGTTGTATGATTTGAGAATCTAAACTGACGAGCTTTTTCATCAATATTAGCAGATGGAATATCAAAATCAGGAATTAAAGCGCAATTTGTTTCTCTAGAGAATCCAGCTTCTGAAACATCACCACCAATACTCATAGTATAGCCGCTTTCAATTGCTTTGTGTAGAATATCCATATAATCGTCAAGAGGAACATTGTAGTATTCTTTTGAATGCCACCAGTTGTCTTCAACTTTATATTCTACTTGTTGCCAATATGGCTCTTGCATATATGATAATACTTCAACATAATCCTTTGGGTTAAGCTTAAGGTAATCTTTTAAATATGTTTCTGGTGTATACTCTTTACCATCAACAGTAAATTTAGCTGCAGGTTCGCCCATATAATGATTCATTATTGATTTAATTGTAGCTACAACTCTTTCTTCATTCCAAGCATTGCTGCTTTTTATACTTTTAAGATAGGTCATCATTTCCTTATACATATCTGCATGAGAATAGAATTTTCTTCCATCAATAAGTCCATCATAAACAGAACGAGGCATAGCACCATACATTTCAAACATACGAGCTACAGCATTTCCTTCAGAACCTTCGCTGAAATTAGATTCTCCTCTTGATTGTACATAACCTTTTGCTTTTTCTATGTACTCACAGTAAACAGTATACATTTCAGAAATTTTCACTTCTTTTTTATATAATCTGTAAACTTCTGATTCGTAAAACGACATGGTAGAAAAGCACCAACAAGTACCAGTATTTCCTTGAGAAGTTGTAGGAGTATGCCAATATGTATGTTCTTTGTAATCAGCAATGTTAATTGGTAAATCCATGCCACTTTGATCCATGGCAAATCGTTTGTCTCGCTTTGTTTCTTTTTTCTTTTCTTGAACGTGGCGTACATCTTTAAGAATAAAGTTCTGGTAATAACCAGCCTTATATTCATTGAATTTTACTTTATCTTTATTCTGTGCAAATGCTACAGAACTAATAAGGATAAAGCTTAATACTAAACTTAGTTTTTGCATAATGATTGTTATTAATTAAGGTTTATAATGTTTTTAATATTTCATACCAATATGAAATAAAATATACTTGAAAGCGATATATAGAGTTTCTGAAATTGCATCTTTGTGCTTTTGCGAGAAACTAGTATTAAACGAATTGAATATTCTCTTTCTTAGTTATCTTTTCACAATAATGACACTTAAGCTTTAGGTCTTTTTTGTCTATTACAGTAAATTTTGTAGGTACATACTCATTATTAGTAATGCACTTAGGATTAAAGCATTTAGCAATTTTATTGACTTCATTTGGAATTTCCACCCCCGTCTTTTTAACTACCTCATAATCATTAATTTCAATTAAAGTAGCAGTAGGTGCCACTAATGAAATTTTATTTATTTCGTGAGATTTAAAGAATCTATTACTTACTTTTATTATTCCCTTTTTGCCAAACTTTTTGCTGTCAAGATTTGCACCAAAGTAAATTTGATCTTCAAAATCCTCAAGATTAAGAATGCTCATTACTCGTAAAACATTACCTTGTGGTATATGGTCTATTACTGTACCATTCTCTATGGCCGATACTTTGAGTTCTTTCTTATTATTATCCATGTTATTGAATGTTAAAATGCTGAATTGTTTAAATATTAAAATGTTAATTAGGCTAATTCGTCAGACTAATCCCTAGTTCTTAATTCATAATTCTTAATTCATAATTCATAATTAATCTACCTAAGTCCTAAAATAGTAGCTAATAGTGCTTGGCGAACGAAAACTCCATTTTGAGCTTGAGGAAAATAGTATGCTTTTATATTATCATCTACATTTTCATTAATCTCATTTACACGTGGTAGTGGATGAAGTATTCTTATGTTATCTTTAGAATTATCAAGCATTGAATTCTCAAGAATATAAGCATTCTTAACTCTTTCATACTCCATTGAATCGGCAAAACGCTCTCTTTGAATTCTTGTCATATAAAGAATATCAACATTATTAACTACTTCTGAAATATCAGTATATTGTTTATACGTTAGTCCAGCATCAACAATAAACTCTTTAATAGAACGAGGAAGCTTTAATTCAATGGGAGAAACTAAGTGGAAGCGAGTGTTTTTGAACATACTCATTGCAATTACAAGAGAATGAACTGTTCTGCCATATTTTAGATCTCCTACAAATGCAATATCAAGATTGTCAAGTGTGCCTTGAGTTTTCTTTATTGAATACATATCCAAAAGGCATTGGGTAGGGTGCTGATTTGCGCCATCACCAGCATTAATAATTGGAGTATCATTAATTTCACTAGCAAAGCGAGCACTTCCTTCCAAAGGGTGACGCATTACAATTAGGTCAGAATATAGAGATACTGTTTGAATGGTGTCTCTTAGAGATTCTCCTTTCTTTACACTAGAGCTAGAAGCATCAGTAAAACCAATTACTCTACCGCCAAGTTGATTTATTGCACTTTCAAAGCTAAGTCTTGTACGTGTAGATGGTTCAAAAAATAATGATGCAATTACATGATTACTCAATATTTTTTGTCGTGGATTTGCTTCAAATTCTTCGGCTATTTCCAGTATTTTTAGCAGATCTTCTTTGCTATAATCATTAATTGAAATAAGGCTTCGGTTTTTCATATTTATCAATTATTTGAAAAATTTTGATTAAAAAAAAACTACTTAAATTAATAAGTAGTTTTAAAATTAAATAATGTTAATATCAATATAATTAACTAATTGTCTGTGCTTACCTAAAGGATAGGTAGAACAAATAAAATTGTCAATATCTATTGAATTATGCATTGATATATTTATTTTATGTCAAGTAATTCTACTTCAAAGACTAGTGCCTGATGAGGGCCAATATCGTTTCCTGCACCTTGAGCACCATAGGCTAAATCTGAAGGTACAAATAGTTTATATTTGCTGCCAATATTCATAAGTTGTAATGCTTCAGTCCAACCTTTAATAACTCCACTCACAGGAAAACTTGCAGGTTGACCGCGATCGACAGAACTGTCAAAAACTTTACCAGAAGGTAGAGTGCCATGATAATGAGTTGTAACTGTATCCGAAAGTTTTGGTTTAGCACCGCTTCCTTGAGTTATTACTTCGTATTGTAAGCCGCTTTCTAGCTCAACAACACCCTCTCTTTTTAAATTTTCAGCTAAAAATTCTTTACTTTTCGCAATTACTTCTTCATACGACTTGCTTTGTACTCTTTGGTATTCAGCATTTAGAAGATCATTAATTTCACTAGAATCTAATTTGATATTAGATTCAAACGCATCTTTAATTCCTTGTGTAAAAGACTCGTAATCATTTATTTCAAAACCTTGTTGACGTAAACCTGCTGAGATATTTACACCTAAACTATAACTTAATTTATTCATTCAAATATGTTTATTATTATTGATTGCAAATATAGGATTGCAATTGATATTAGGTAAATATTTTTATAAATAGTATTAACAAATTGTAAACAAATTATTATTTGATACTCAATTTAATAATTCCATACTTTTGCACTATGCGAATAGATATTATCACATTATTTCCAGAAATGTTTGATGGCCCCTTTGGTCATTCTATAGTTAAAAGAGCTCAAGACAAAGGTATTGTTGAAATACACACTCACAATCTTCGTGATTGGTCGAAAAATAAGCATAAAAAAGTTGATGATACACCTTATGCAGGCAAGGGAGGAATGCTAATGACACCACAACCTATTGCTGATTGCATTGACGACTTGAAAAGCCAAAGAGCTTATGATGAGGTTTTTTATACTAGTCCTGATGGCGAACTTTTGAATCAGAAAATATTGAATAAATATAGTCATAACTATAAGAACATTATTATTCTTTGTGGACATTACAAAGGAATTGATGAGAGAATAAGAGAGCATTATATTACCAAGGAATTTAGTATAGGCGATTATGTACTTTCTGGTGGCGAATTAGCTGCGATGATTCTTGTAGATGGTATTACTAGAATCATTCCAGGTGCTATAGGTGATGAAATGTCTGCTTTGAGTGATTCGTTCCAAGATGGATTAGTAGCACCACCAGCTTATACCAGACCTAGAGTATTTAATGGTTGGGAAGTTCCTGAGATTCTTCTTTCAGGAAATGAAAAGCTAATTGATGAGTGGAAATATGAACAGGCTGTTAAAAGAACTAAAGAAAGAAGACCAAAGATGATTTAATATGCAGAATAGATTTCAGAGCTAGCAATGTATTATGATATAATAAGAAATAGTCTAAGAATAATTTTCTTAGACTATTTTAGTTTAGAACTTCTTTTTATAGAAATGGCAATAAGGTTTATGTCCGTTTTTATCGTAATAATCTTGGTGATTAGCCTCTGCCGCCCAAAAAGTATTAGCCTCAATTAATTCAGTGACAACAGTATGCCCTTTTTCTTTCAATATATTAATGAGTTTAATACTTATTTGCTTTTGTTCTTCGTCTTTATAGAAAATAACACTCTTATACTGTTCTCCAATATCTGGTCCTTGACGGTTTAATTGTCCGGGGTCGTGTATTTCAAAAAAAACTTTGCATATATTTTCAAAATTAGTTTTACTTGTGTCAAATACTACTTCTACAGCTTCAATATGTCCTGAAGTATGACTACAGACATCGGCATATGTTGGATTGTCAGTATGTCCACCAGTATAACCAACTTGTGTGCTTTTTACCCCTTTTACATTGTTTAGGTAGTATTCCATTCCCCAAAAACATCCCCCTGCAAATATTGCAGTGTCAGAAGTTTTAGTATTTAGTGCTTCAGTTTCAACCAAGGGTTCAAAATTAAGGCTTAATGAATTAACGCAATGCCTAGTGTCTTTATCGGTATAGTGTTCACCATGAAATACGTGACCTAGGTGACCACCACAGTTTGCACAAAGAATTTCTGTTCTTCTACCATCAGCATCTGTTTTGCGTTTAATGGCTCCTTCTATTTCATCATCAAAACTTGGCCAACCACAATGAGAGTCAAATTTGTCATCAGATTTGTAAAGAGGAGCATTACACTGTTTGCAAAGGTATATACCTTCATCGTTAGATTTCTCGTATTTGCCCGTATGTGGTGCTTCAGTGCCTTTATTAAGTATTATAAATGCTTCTTGTGCATTTAATTTATTATAGTCTTTGTTTTCTTGCGACATGATTTTCTGAGTATTAATGATATTTAAACTAATGCTTAAAAATATAAATATTTGTATTGCCTTTTTATTGGTTTTCATATTTCTTCGCATTATTTAATAAATTGTCCTTTTTTATAATTAATTATTCTTGAATATTAATATAAGCAGATGAAATATTTTCAATTATATCATTTGCAATAAGAGATTCAAAACCAAGCTTTAGAGCGGCATAATCTCCTGCTAATCCATGTAAATATACTCCTAAAATAGCAGCAGTTAAAGGATTATAATTTTGAGCTAGGAGGGAAGTGATAATTCCTGTTAATACATCTCCACTTCCTGCTGTTGCCATACCAGGATTTCCAGTAGAGTTTATAAATAATCTACCATCAGGACAGCTTATACTTGTATTTGCTCCCTTTAGAATAACTATTACATTATATTTAGTACTGAACTCTTTCTGTCTTTGAATTCTTTCCAAACTATTGCTTGTCTTATCAACCAATCTCTCAAATTCCTTTGGATGAGGCGTTAGAATACTATTAGCAGGAAGAAAAGCCAGCCATGTTCTGTTTTCTGATAGAATATTTAACGCATCAGCATCAATTACCATTGGTAAACTTGTATTCTGTATAAGAATTTTTAAAGCTAGTTGGCTTTCCTTAGATGTTCCAAGCCCTGGTCCAATTCCTATAGCATTGTATTTTGATAATTCTTTATTTGCAGAATATACTTTCTCATTCTTATCAATGCTTAGCATTGCTTCTGGAACAGATGTTTGCATAATATTAACCGCAGAATTTGGGATATGAGTAGTTAATAAACCTAAGCCTGTTCTTAATGCAGCTCTTGATGCCAATATAGCAGCTCCCATTTTGCCATAACTGCCTGCTATAAGTAAAGCATGTCCATAACTTCCTTTATGGGAGAATTTTGATCTTGTTTTAAGCAATGGTATAATATCATCTTTGAGAATATATTGAGCAATTTCTTTAACCTCTGAAATGTATTGAGGATGAATGCCAATATCAATATTATGCCAGTTGCCAACATATATCTCATTTTCAACCAAGAAAAAAGCTAGTTTAGGGAAAGCTATACAAAGTGTATGAGTTGGTCTTATAATTATTGGATTTTTAGAATTATCTATTTCATCTGCTTTTAAACCGCTGGCAATATCAATACTAATAATTGAGTTTTGCTCATTCAAATGATTAATAATTTTAGCAGTAAAACCAGAAATACTTCTGCTTAGTCCTGAACCAAAAATACTATCAATAACAATTTCAGATTTCTCCAATTGAAATTCGTTCTTCTCTTTATCTAAAATATTAATTTCAATATTTAGAGCTTTTATTCTTTCAAGATTTATTTTAAAATCATCGGAATAATTCTTAGTATATTCAACAATATATACTTTAACTTTATAATTATTTTTGTTTAGAATTCTTGCAACGACCAAACCATCACCACCATTATTACCTGGACCTGCAAAAACATTAAAGGAAAGCTTGTTATCATAATTATCCATTATCCAAGTAGAACAATTATTTGCAGCTCTCTCCATTAAATTTATTGAAGAAATAGGCTCATTCTTTATTGTGAAAGCATCACCCTCTCTAATATCGTTTACTTTAAGTATCTTCATATGTTTACCATTATTATTTGATTCCACAAATATACGACTAAATGAAAGTAGTTAGGCTTTCTTTGAATTGAAATTTTGGTTGGGTTTAAATTTGTGATAAGTATAGTATATAGAGTCTGCCTGAAAACCATCTTTTTTGTATTTGATAAGAAAGCACTCAAATAGGTAGTTTTCTTGCAAACAGTAGATAGGTAAATTATTTTTCTAGCAAACAATTCATCAATCTTATATATAAATGGCATACCAATTGACTATCACATTTGTATTTATACAGCAGCTATTCTTGTATGTATTTGAATAATAGAATGGTATATGCTATGAAAACAATTATTAACTAATAATATTTACTTTATATAGTTAATATATTTATTTTTGACAATGGTTTAATGACAAAATGACATTTTTATGAGTTTTAAGAACACACCAAATATACAATTTTCAGATATTATCGATGGCGATTCGGAGTTTCTTCCGTTAATTCCACAGGACGAGGATGTTGAAATGAATGGTTCTGATGTT
>QMPB01000060.1 GCA_003648395.1 Bacteroidota bacterium | reverse complement strand
AGGTAATGGTGGTGAGATTTTTGTTTTTAATATGGGAGAATCTGTAAAAATTCTTGACCTTGCACAGAAAATGATTAAGCTATCGGATCTAGAGGTAGGAAAAGATATTCAGATTATCTTTACCGGACTTCGTCCTGGTGAAAAGCTTTATGAAGAACTCCTTGCAACAGAAGAAAACACTCTACCTACTGATCATGAAAAAATAATGATTGCTAAAGTTAGACCTTATGACTATGACAAGATCAACTCAGAGATACAAACACTTATTGATTTATTTGACTCACAGGATAATTTCCAACTTGTAAAAAGAATGAAAAATATTGTTCCTGAGTTTAAGAGTAAAAATTCAATATACGAAGGATTAGATAATCAATAGAACTAACCATAAAAACCTATCATTATGCGTGTATTAACAATTGCTATTTTGATAATAATATCGGGAAACTTAAAGGCACAAAAATTTAATGATTTATTTGAAAAAGGATCATTACGTATTGATTATATACATACTGCCACCCATAATAATGAAATTATATCTCTCGACGAATTCTATCATGAACCATATTGGGGAGGTTCGGAAGTAAATCTTATTGACACTTTTAATTATGGCTATTATAAGTTTGAAATGACCGATAGCATTAGTAGCAAAATATTATATTCTAAAGGATATTCTACATTAAGTGCAGAATGGACACATACTAAAGAAGCAAAAAATAATTGGAGAAGTTTTTCGGAGAGTATAATTATGCCTTTCCCTAAGAAAACCATTATTGTAAATATTTATAAAAGAAATAAACAACAAGATTGGGAAAAGCTTAGTAGTATATTGGTAAATCCAACAAACTATATGATTAATTCCGATCAAAAAACTAAAATTAAATCTTTTAAAATACATGATAGTGGTAAACCCTCTAAAAAATTAGATATTGTAATACTTGCCGAAGGCTATACAGAGCAAGAGCTACAGAAATTCATGAAAGATGCACAGCGCTTTACAGACACACTTCTTTCGTGGTCGCCTTTCAATAACTATAGTAATAATATAAACGTTTGGGCAGTACCAACAGTATCAAAAGAATCTGGAACGGATATTCCAGGCAAAGGCATTTATAAGAATACATATTTCGATAGCCATTTTTACACTTTCGATACTGAAAGGTATATAAATACTGTAAAAAATGTAAAAATACGAGATGCAGCAGCAAATGCTCCTTACGACCAAATATACATTCTTGTAAACACAAAAAAATATGGTGGTGCCGGAATTTATAATTATTATTCAATATGTACAGCCGATCATCCAAAATCAGGATTTGTATTTTGCCATGAGTTTGGACATGCTTTTGCTGGCCTAGCAGACGAATATTACTCTTCTGATGTTTCAGTAGAGAACTATTATGACTTAAAAAAGGAACCTTGGGAAGCTAATATTACCACTTTGATTGATTTTGATAACAAATGGAAGAGCTCCGTAAGTAAGGATACTAAAATACCCACAGAAATAAATATAAATGGGAATAACCCATTGGGGGCATACGAAGGCGGAGGATACGTTGAAAAAGGTGTTTATCGACCACTCCCCGACTGTTCCATGAAATCGATTTTGCATAATAAGCTATGCCCAGTTTGCAGCAAGGCTATTTCTGATTTATTGGAATTTTATTCGGAATAATAAAGTATTTTATCTTCTATTTTTTTAATTCAAGCAATTCACGAACATCGGTATCACTCATAAGGTTAGTTATACCATTAAGCAATTCGAGGCAGCCTTCTTTATTACTATTGCATGCAACAGAAATGTAATTTAACGTCATGTTTTTATCTCCCAATTCATAGTGAAATTCAGCGAGGCGTATATAATTTCTATAATTAGTATTTGAATACTCAACTCCCTGTTCCAAAATAGCAAAAGCTTTATCCTTTTGTCCTTTATTCCAGTATATACCTGCTAAGTCAAAATACACTTCTTTATTTTCGGGGCTAATTTCCACAATAGCTAGATATACCTCCACCGCCTTATCATAATCTTCCATTTCGGCATATATATCGCCAAGAATATATTTAAAATCTAAATTATCGGGAGTAATATTTAAAGCCTCCTTTATCAAAGGTAGAGCCTTCGTATAATTCTCAATATTAAAATAAAGCAAAGCTATATTTACAAATGCTTCTGGCAATTTATCATTTATTTCTATGGCTTTATAGTAGTGTTTTATTGCGGCATCCTTATTATTCAAATTTTCGTAACACTGTCCAATATACATATGAGTAGTACTGTCTGGCTCTTCATAAACAAAGGTTTCCTTAAAATTATCAATAGCTTCTTTAAACTTCCCTAAATTAATAAGAGCGTTAGCTTTATTGAAATATGCGCTGCTAAACTCATCATCAATAGCTAAAGTATAATCGTAAGCCTCCATTGCTTTTTCATATAATTGCAAATTGCTATATGTAATTCCAAGGTTAAACCACGCTATTTGCGAGTATGGATGCTCTTCAATAAAATTACTGAAGAATTTTATGCTTTCATCCATGTTTTTGCTCAACTCATAACAAAACAATATCTCGTATAAAGCACCTTCGTCATTATAATCTTCATCAAGTACTTTTTTCAAATAATCAATAGCATTATCATAATCATGCAAATTCTCATATTCGTAAGCAATATTCATATACACATCCTTTATTTCAGGAGTTAAATCAATAGTTTGTTTATGAATTTCTATTGCCTGTTTATGCTTACTCATATTGCCATAAATAAAAGCAAGAGTTTGCAATGCCATATAGTTACGTGACTCCATTTGCAATATCTCTTTTAGAATTACTATTGCATTCTCATATCGTTTCGACGACATAAGACGTTGAGCCTCTTTTAACTTAAAAACATTATGATTTGGGTGAATATTTACGGCAGTTTGCAATGCCAAGTTCAGCTTTTTATTGTCATGTGTAATATCATAATAATCAATAATCTCCTCAAACTCTTCCACATCAAAATATATAACATTAGAATCCTGTATTGATGCTTCAAAACGTTCAACTAATTTATTAATATCCTCCTGAGAAAACTCATTAAATTCCTCTTCCATTATATTCCATTATTATGATGCAAAAATAATTATAAACTCATTAATAAGCATTGTTTTATGATAATATTTGTTCACATTCTTTAATTGTTACTAATCAGCCCATCTATATTACTGATAATATGGCACATAATATAATTGTTTTGTTATATTTTTTTTGCAGATACTTAGATATAATTTTACTTTTATAAAAGCAAAATTACTCAGCATGCAAAAATTTCGCCAAAACAGCTTAATTCTATTCCTATTCACACTGATTAATTAGCTTTCATTTAAACAAATAAAATTAATTCACATCCCAATTAAACGGCCTAACTAACTAGGTATATGTAATTTAATAAAACTATTTGTAATAGATGCAACTTTTATCATCTTCTACGTCTTTTACATACTTAGTAAAACAAAAGGAATGAACCCCTTTTTTTAAGCATTAATAAAAGCAAGATTTTCCATCTTACTTTTTTGTTTATTTCTATCAATCACTTTTTCTCTTATCTTTGTCGCTTAATTAATTTTAAAACATAAAAATGAAAAAACTATTACTTTTAATAATTATTATAACAATCTCACAAACTGCATTTTCGCAAAAGGTATATAATGCCGTAGCTGGAGAGATGATTTTTGGATTTTCTGATGCTTCGTATACCGCTGATGGTTCTGGTGTTCTAGGAAATAATTCTCAAGGAAGTATTGCTGGACCTATGCGTTGGACTGTATGGTTTCATTTAGGTTTTTATACTCATTACGATTTTAGTAAGAATGTTGGACTTTATACAGGTATTGTAAATAGAAATATTGGTTTTATTACTGATGAAAGACCTTCTGATAGTAGATTTACCGACAAAGTAAAATGGAAAAGACGTTCTTATACTTTAGGTATTCCTTTAGCAATAAAAATAGGTAATTTAAAAAAAGGAATGTATGTGTTCTTTGGCGGGCAATACGATATGTTTTACCACTATAAAGAAAAAGAATTTCTTCCTGATGGTAAAAGAAAAACAAGTCAATGGTTTAGTGATAAAGTAAATCTTTTTATTCCCTCAGTATTTGCAGGTATAACATTCCCTGGTGGAATGAGCGTTAAAGTTACTTACGAATTAAATGATATGATGAATACAGGTTATACTACTAGCGATGCTGCAGGAAACCTTATTAAACCATATGAAAATATGACATCTAGATTAATCTATACTTCTGTATACACTATGCTATCGTTTAAAGAAAGCTATATGCAAGTTACTAAAGAAGAGAAAAAACTAATGGCTGAATCATATTAAGATATAGTATTATTAAATTGAAATAGGCAAGATAATATCTTGCCTATTTTTTTATGCAAAAAAAAGGCTATTATCAATATTTCAATTATCGATAATAGCTTTTATACCCAGTTGCTGCTCGATTTTATCGCGTTGTATTGTAGGCACATATCTTATCTTTCATAGAAGCATCATTCTGCTATCCAAGAAATATCTTTTATCATATCACACGGTAAAATCGTGCGGCGATAGCGGAGATTACTTCTGAAAGTGCCTATTTACTTATTGCTTTAATTATTCTATCTGAATTTATTAAAACATCACGCATTAATAATTTGTATGGAAATTCTTTATACTTAGTTGTTTTCTTAAATGCTTCAAAAATATCAAGAAGTGATTTAGCTGTTAATAGTGATAGCTCTAAATCTACATCAAGTTCACAATCTTCAACAAAATCATCACTAAAATCAGGAGCTACTAATAGTAATTTTCTGACTTTAAAATCATTCCTTTTTGCTAAATCATTATATGCTTTTAATTGCCTAGAAACAGATGAAAACTTATTATAACCACTTTCTTTAATTGTTTTACATTCTATTACAATGAGTTCATTATTTTCTAAATTAACTATAATATCAATTTTATCTTTTTTAGTATTCAGTGACTTACGCAGTTTCTCGTCTACATTTAAACCTAATTTTGACAAAATCGTCTTTGTCAAATCTTCAAATTTTACTCCAATTTCACTTTCTTTTATGTTAATACCATTATCTTTTAGTTCGTTATACTTTCTAAAGCCTATATTTTCATAATTTTCTAAATATAAATTCTCGGAATCTTTATAATTATCAAGAATAATTATAATTTTATCTCCACGTGATTTAAGGTCTCGTTCTTTAATAAATTTCACAAGATCATTTTCTGATATTAGGTCTAAAATATCTCTTGGCTTTATATTATAATCCAACAAGAAATCACTTCTGAGCACAAATTCATCCTGTAGTTCAAAAGCATCTTTTATTTCTGTATTAAACTTTGGTAAAGTTTCATTGAGTTCAATTAGCATTTTTTCATATCCATCAATAGAAATACCAACTTTTTCATCTTTTTCACGAGTCTCAAAATACTTAAGTAAGTTAGCTATCTTATCTTCAAGTGTTACTCCCTTTAATGAAGTTTTAATATTTAATCTTTTACCCCAAAATTCGTTAATATATTTCTTTTTATCTGTTAACTTAGTTCCTTCTTTAAATACTTCCGAAGACAAAATAGAGGTTAGTGTTATTCCGTCTATTAGTATTTCTTTTATTTTATCATCAGTACTTAATTTCCTATCAATGTTATGTCTTTTCGCTATTAGATTAACTTCAGGTGTTCTTAGAACTTTTAATATCCTACGTAAATACTTATCTGCTATTTCCTTTCCTCTAAACTTTCTCAATAATCTAACAACTTCATCAGCAACAAAAATTGTACTGTGTTTCTTTGAATAAAAAATCACTCCTATATTCTTAAGATTACTAATTATTGTATCTATATCTAATTGTTTTACAGGGACAACCATATAATTAATTAGTTTCTTCTCTACTTGAGATAATTCCAATTCCTCTGCAAGGGTTACTAATATAGAAAGTTCGTCATCAGTTATTTTAGGCTCTCTATTATTTTGTAAATCATTATAAAAAGCCGTATTTACACAAGCCTTATAAATATTATAGTCACGCTTCCTCTTTTCATCGATATCTGACTTCTCACTATTAATTGAAGTCTCTAATTCTTTTATTTTCTTTTTTATCTTCTTAAGTTCACCTTCATATAATCTTGAAAACCAATCCTGTTTCATAATATTATTTCCATCTCTGGTTATAATATCTATTAAAATATCAAGTTGTGATGAAGTATTTATAAACTCGCATTTTACTATTTCTGTATATTCATCTTCTATTAATTCAAAGATTCTAGCTATATTTTGACTATCAACAGACTTCAATCCCTTGTCTGAAGCACTAAGTATTTTATCAATTTGTTTAATGTTCTTAGGACTCTTTGAAATTATGCTGTCAATAATTTTGATGAATGAATTCTTCTCTAATGATCCTAAATTATCAAGTATTTTTTCTAATTTCATAATATTTATTTTTATTAGTATACTCCTTTCGTTAATAACAACATCAAATTCAAAACTCCCATTGCACAAATAGCAACAGATACTCTATTATTTGAAAATTAAAGCTTTCGAAAATATATAATTATCTCATTAATTTCCTGTGATTCTTATCAATGCCAAATTTAATAAATTAATTCGTTAGTTCGACCAACCGCCCAAAAGTAAATAAATTACTTGTCATATTCTTTTGGCAGCATGAAAAAAACAGGCACAAAAAAAAGCCCTTAGCATAAACACTAAGAGCTTCTAAATAATATGTCTTTTTTTAATGGGTTATAATTATTAAAATAGTTTTTAAAATGTAATCAGTGAATCCGTAATCTGTAATACTGTTTACCGATTACGGATTACTGTTTACCAATTACCGTTCACCAGTTACCGTTTACTATTTTACATTAAAAACCCACGCATGGTCCGTAGAACCATATATTAGTAAGCAAACATAGAGAATGGATTTACAAATTCATTCACCTCACCTCTAACTGCTTTAATAACATCCTCATTATTTACATTAGAAATCACTTTATCAATCATTTCAACAATTGGGCGCATATGCTCCTCTTTCATACCTCTAGTAGTAATTGCAGGAGTACCAACTCTCAAACCAGAAGTTTGGAAAGGAGAGCGGCTGTCGAAAGGAACCATATTCTTATTTATTGTAATATCTGCCTGAACCAAAGTATTCTCAACTATTTTACCCGTAATGTCAGGGAATTTAGTACGAAGGTCAATCAGCATACTATGATTATCAGTACCGTCAGATATAACTTTATAACCCATATCCATAAATGCATTAGCCATTACTTTTGCATTTTTCTGCATTTGTATAGCATAATTCATATACGAGTCAGTAAGAGCCTCGCCAAAAGCTACAGCTTTAGAAGCAATAACATGCTCAAGTGGCCCACCTTGTTGTCCTGGAAACACAGCAAAGTTAAGAACTGCCGACATCATTTTAGTAGCACCTTTAGGTGTTTTTATTCCAAAAGGATTCTCAAAATCTTTACCCATAAGAATCATACCACCACGAGGACCACGCAATGTTTTATGAGTAGTTGTAGTACAAATATGACAATGGTGCATAGGGTCGTTCAATAGTCCTTTTGCAATAAGCCCTGCAGGATGCGCAATATCAGCCATAAGAATAGCACCTACTTTATCAGCAATTTGGCGCATACGCACAAAATCCCAATCACGAGAATAGGCAGAAGCACCAGCAATAATCATCTTTGGTTTATGCTCTAAAGCTAGTTTTTCCATCTCATCATAATCTACAGTCCCAGTTTCTTCTTTAACATGGTAAGCTATCGGATTATAATTTATTCCTGATAAATTTACAGGAGAACCATGCGATAGGTGACCACCGTGTGATAAATCTAGTCCCATAAAAGTATCACCAGGCTTAAGCACAGCAAAGAAAACTGCTGCATTTGCCTGAGCACCAGAGTGAGGCTGCACATTTGCATACTCCGCACCAAATAAAGCCTTAGCTCTATCAATGGCTAGTTGCTCAGTTTGATCTACAACTTGGCATCCTCCATAATATCTTTTTCCAGGGTATCCTTCGGCATATTTATTGGTTAATACCGAGCCCATAGACTCTAAAACTTGCTCACTCACAAAGTTCTCACTAGCAATAAGCTCTATACCATGAAGTTGACGTAATCTCTCATCTTCAATAAGGTCAAAAATTTGCTGATCTCTTTCCATTATATATCTATTTAGTATGTATTTCTTAATAATTTTCCTTCAAAATTAGTGGGCAAATTTAATGATAATTTTCCGAATTAGTTATCTTTCAAAAGTTAATTAAGATTATTAAAGGTTGATTTTTCGCAAAATAAAACTTTGCCCTATTTAACAATATAAAACCGGAGCTATGTCCTCCTTTTTGAAAAGGAGGTGGTAGTTTTGCCATTAAATATCTTTTTGTAAATTGAACCTCTATCAAAACTGATGGAGGATTAGACTACAACAATAAATCCTCCGACCAAATTGCATAAAATCTCACGCAAATAATAAAAATACAATTCGCAATTTGCCCACCTCCTTTGGGAAAGGAGGACTTTACATAATAACCTAATAAATTCACATAATTTTCTATAAGAATAGATTGTATATTTGCATACTTTTAAAACTTCAGTTAAAATAGGCTGACTATTAATTAAAACATTTCTATTTAATGAGATATTTCCTTTTATTATTAATCCTACTTATTAGTTTTGATACTATAGCTCAAAAGAGGACTAAAGTAAGATTGGTACGTGCTGACAAGTTAGGCTCAGGAGTATATAAAGGAAAGAAAGCTCAGAAATTAACTGGGAAAGTGGTTTTTAAGCATGGTGACAATACTATGTATTGCAATATTGCATATTTCTATGATAGTGATAATAATTTTGATGCATTTGAAAATGTTCGTATTGTTGACCCTCAAGGAATGACAATTCATGGTGACTCAATGCATTATATTGGTAACCGAGCATTAGCAAAGATACGTCATAATGTTAAAATGATTGATAAAGATATGACTCTTTATACCGATCATCTCGATTATTTTACAAACGCTAAAAAAGCCATGTATTTTAATGGTGGGAAAATAATAGATAACGAAAACACTCTCACATCTGACCTTGGTTATTATTTTAGTAAATCCAAGACTTACCACTTTAGGCGTAATGTTGTATTAGTAAATCCCGAGTACACTATGTATTCTGACACTCTTACTTTTAGAAGTTTAATAAATACCGCATTTATAACAGGCCCCACAACAATTATTAGCGATAGTAATTCAATCTATTGTAAAGAAGGATGGTATAATACTAGCACAAATCAAGCTAGTTTTAATAATAAGGCAATGCTCCAAAACAAAAATCAAAAACTTTGGGCTGATAGTTTGTATTATGATAGAAATACTGGCTTTGGACAAGGTTTCAATAACGTAAAGCTATTTGATTCCACAAAAAACCTTATTGTTACAGGCAATTACGCTGAATATTATGAGCATGGAGGATTCTCATATTTTGCAAACCATAGTCAAGCAATAGTTATTGATGAAGAAGGTGATTCACTATATTTACATGGCGACACATTAATGCTGGAAACTGACACTAATCAAGAGGCTAAAACAGTCTATGTATATAATCATACACAGTTTTATAAGAGTAACTTACAAGGCAAATGCGATTCTTTAGTTTATTACTTGCAAGACTCTATGCTAATTATGTATTCACGTCCGCTTATTTGGGGAGAAAAAAGTCAAATATCAGGACAAAAAATCAGAGTATATATGGCTAATGGTGATCTTGATAAGATATATATCGACACAAACTCGTTTGTACTACAACATGATAGTTTGGAATACTATAATCAAGTTTCGGGAAGAAATATGCTTGTTCATTTTAAAGAAGGCTCCATGGATTATGTGGATGTGTTTGAAAACGCTCAGAGCATTTATTTTGTAAGAGAAGAAGACAGCACACTTTCGGGTGTAAACCTTGGTGCTTCAAGTGATATGCGTATAGAATTTATACCTGGAGGAGTAGGTAATATCGTATACTTAAGCAGAGTACAGGCTAGCCTAAATCCCGTAGATAAACTTTCCAAAAGATCCTTATATTTAAGAGGATTTAAATCATATTTGCATTGGAGACCTCGTATAAAAGAAGAAATTTTTATATGGGAACCCGATAATAAAGATAGAATAAACTAATACTACTATAATAAGTCTAAAAAATACATTTTTATCAATTAGCTATGAGAAAACTACTTACCATAATTATATTTTTATCAATATCCATATTTTCATTTGCCGATTTTGTTCCAAAAAAGGTAGCAGAGAAAGCTGCCCTAAAATACATTAAGGCTTATTATAATCATATTGAGAAAAATGACAATAATATACTAATAAACAATACTATAATAACAGAATACAACAATAGAGTTGTATATTATACCGTTATTTTTAGCAATGGTAACTTTGTACATATTGCTGCAGAAGATGCATCTTATCCAATATTAGGATTTAGTATTGATGGCAAAATAAATAAAGAGATAAATGCTGATAATTATAATAGTTGGATGCTGCAATATGCAAAAGCTATTAACGAAATTCAAGAGAAAAAAATACCAACAACAAAAGAAATACAGGAGAAATGGAATAGTATTACCAGTTCTCAAAAAAGTATTTTCTTTAGTTCAAAATCAACTGCTCCATTATTATTAAGCAAGTGGAATCAAGATAGTCCATATAATGCAGAATGCCCTATTGACGCCAATGGGCCTGGAGGAAGAGTTTATGCAGGATGTGTAGCTGTTGCAATGGCTCAAGTTATGTATTACTACCGTTATCCTGAATATGGAACCGCTAGTCACTCATATTATCATAATGTATACGGCGCACAATCTGCCAATTTTGCTGCTACCAACTATAAATGGAACGAAATGCAAAATGAAATGTCTTATGGTGGTAATTTTCAGATTGCTCAACTGCTTCAACATTTGGGAATAAGCGTAGATATGGGATATTCTGCTAGTGGCTCTGGAGCTTTCTCCTTCACTGCAGCAAGTGCTTTGGTTAATTACTTTGGCTATCAAAGTTCTACTTCACTCGAAAGCCGCAGTGATTACACTCAAACACAATGGAATAATATGCTTATTGCACAACTAAATAGTAATAAACCTATGTATTACCATGGTAGAGATAGCCAAGGCAATAGCGGGCATGCTTTCAACTTAGATGGTTATCAAGGAACAGATCATTTCCATTTTAATTGGGGTTGGAGTGGCTCATATGATGGCTACTATTATTTATCACAATTAAACCCTGGGGGCAACGATTTCGCTACAGGCCAAGGAGCTATAATAAATATATATCCTGCTAGTAATTATCCTCAATACTGCACTTCTACTTTAACAACATTAACAAAAAGAAAAGGAACTCTAACCGACGGAAGTGGCCCTCTTGATTATTTGCCAAACTCGTCATGCGAATGGCTAATAAAGCCAAGTGATAATATTAAGAATCTGAAAATTACTTTTGATAGATTTGATTTATCAAATAACGATACCCTATTTATTTATGATGGTGACAGCATATCTGCTCCTATTCTTGCAAAGTTAAGCGGAAGCACATTACCAAACTATATCACATCTACTCAGAGTTCTGTACTATTAAAATTAATAACTAACTCTACAAATCAGGACAATGGTTTTTCTTTGAGCTATAAATCCTATGATAATATTTATTGTAATGGGCTTAAAACATTAACCGATACAGTTGGCTCCATTTCTGATGGCTCAGGAACAAATAATTATAATAATAGCTCATCATGCAAATGGTCTATTAAGCCATCTAATGGTTTACCCATAAGACTAACTTTTGACAGCTTCGATACTGAAAACGGAGTTGATATTGTTAAAGTTTATGATCCAAAACCAACACCATCAGTTCTTTTAGGCATATTTTCTGGAAATAATATTCCTTCATCTGTATTTTCTCCAAGTGGTGAAATGTTGATATTCTTTATTTCTGACCCACAGAATACTTTTCAAGGTTGGAGTGCAAGCTATATTACAGGAGAATCAGTAGGAATTAATCAAACAATAGATGAAAAACCATATAAAATTCACCCTAATCCTGGGAAAGACTATATCCATATCTTAAATAAAAAAGAACTAAGTATTGAAGAAATAAATATCTATTCCATAAATGGAAAGATTGTAAAGAGTATTAATAATAACGATACAAATAGATATGATATAAAAATTGATATTAGAGAACTCTCTCAAGGAATATATTTTATTCATATTAAGAATAAAAAAACCACATCCATACAAAAGCTAATTATTTTATAAAAGCCATAAATTCATAAATTTAAATTTTCAAGCTAGTAAAATAAAAAAAACTATTGCAATATTGCTTATTGTAAGAAATATTAACACTCTTTAATATCTTATAATTTACAGTATTAGAAATAATTATATTTTTGCCGAATATTACTAATTAACAGTTATACAGAAAAAATTAAAAAATTATTATGGAAAACGTAGATTTATATTATGAGCACGCAGTTACATTTATTATGGACTTTGGTCCAAAAGTAATTGGTGCAATTTTAGTCTTGTTTATTGGACTAAAGCTTGTAAAAATGGTTACAACAACCTCTAAGAAAGTAATGCTAAAAAGAGGTATGGATTCATCATTAATCCCTTTCTTAGTAGGTATAATGAATATGGGTCTTAAAGCACTTGTAATAATAAGTGTGATGAGTATGGTGGGCATAGAAATGACATCCTTCATTGCTCTATTAGGAGCTGCAGGTTTGG
Organism: Bacteroidota bacterium; assembly: GCA_003648395.1. The sequence goes on along the minus strand of QMPB01000060.1, from coordinate 888 downwards.
CAGTTGGTATGGCATTATCTGGCACACTACAGAATTTTGCTGGAGGAGTTATGATACTTGCTTTTAAACCTTATAAAGCAGGTGATTTTATTGAAGCGCAAGGTTATATGGGAGTTGTTAAACATATTGATATTTTCAATACTGTATTAAATACCGTAGATAACAAAAAAGTAATACTTCCAAACGGACCTCTTTCTACGTCCTCACTAATAAATTATTCTTCAGAACCAACACGAAGAGTGGATTTCTCTTTCGGCATTGGATATGGTGACGATATTGATAAGGCACGTTCAATAATTATGGAAGAAATTGATAAGCTTCCTCAGATAATGAGAGATGTAAAAAGCAAAGAACCAATGGTAGTAGTTGGAGAATTAGGCGATAGCTCTGTAAATTTAACTACACGCGTATGGGTTAAATCTGAAGACTATTGGACTATCAACTTCGCAATGTTGGAGAATGTAAAGAAAGCTTTTGATAAAAATGAGATAAGCATTCCATTCCCACAAACAGATGTACATTTATTTCAAGAAAAATAAACTTACTGTATCACATAATTCAGTACAAACAAAAAATTACTGAATTATGTGATTTCATTTATAAAAAAAATATTCTATGAAACGAGCATGACAAATTTTAATCTTATTTTGGCCCACAGGGCAATGATTAAAATTTTGTTATGTAACTCATATGGCCATTAAAAATATGAAACGAGCATGACAAATTTTAATCTTATTTTGACCCACAGGGCAATGATTAAAATTTTGTTATGTAACTCATATGACCATTAAAAATATGAAAAATATGAAACGAACATGACAAATTTTAATCTTATTTTGACCCTCAGGGCAATGATTAAAATTTTGTTATGTAACTCATATGACCATT
>QMPB01000059.1 GCA_003648395.1 Bacteroidota bacterium | reverse complement strand
TTTAAATATCTTTGTAACTAATTAGGATTATTATGCGTCACAGCATACGAACAGAATAATACTATATGATAAATGACTACGCGAGAATTTAATAAATGTGTTGATGATCATTCCGATGGTGTGTATAGGTTTATCTTGAAAAGTCTTCGAGATGCTGATACTGCTAAGGATATTGTACAAGATGCCTTTACCAAAATGTGGATAAAGCGTAAGAATGTGGATGGGAATAAGGCAAAGTCATATCTTTTTACCGCCGCATATCATACCATGATCGATTATATTCGTAAGGATAGAAAAGGTAATGTGGATGATGGTTTTCTTGAGCGAGAGCTTGTGGAGTATAATTCGTATTCTGATATTCAGGAAGTGTTAAAAGATGCATTAGAAAAATTGCCAGAAGTTCAAAAATCGGTTATTCTTTTAAGGGATTACGAAGGGTATAATTATAAAGAAATTGGCGAGATTGTTGGTTTAAACGAATCGCAAGTGAAGGTATATATTTATAGAGCAAGAGTGGCTCTTAAGAAATATATTGGAAGTTTAAAAATGGTAATTTAATTAGAAATATAATATGCAAAAGACAATAAATATATCAAATTACGAAGAGTTCTTGATCGACTTCCTTGACGGAAATCTAGATGAGGATACTCGTGCTTTGGTAGTATTGTTTTTGGAGCAAAATCCTATTATTGCTGAGGAGTTTAATGGTATTGCCAACTATGAGGTTGAGCAATGTATAGAGCCATTTAACGATAAGGATAGTTTGAAAGTCCAGTTTGATACCTTGGTACTTCTTAATCAGGAGAATTACGAATTTTATTTTATTGCTTATCACGAAGGAGATCTGTCGAAAGATGAGATAATACAGGTTGATGATTTTCTGGAATTAAACCCTAATTTGCTTGACGAATTCAATCAATTTGCAGAGGTTTCTTCCATTAATGCGGAGGATGTTGTATTTGAGAATAAGGATAGCCTAAAACTATTGCAAATAGGAGAGGACTCTTTTATTCCTCAATACCAATTTGAGAATAAATGTATAGATTATATTGAGGATAATTTGAATGCTCAAGAATCTAATGATTTGCAGTATGCTATTAATAATAGTAAAGAATTAGAAGCAATATATGCGCTTTATAGCAATACTAAGTTAGAGGCTGACAAAACTATTATTTTTGAAAATAAAGATTCATTATATCAATATAGAACAATTGGACTTGTTGGTATTGCTAAATATATTAATTCGGCAGCAGCAGCAGTTGCATTTTTGTTGGCCTTCAATTTTTATAGCTCTACTCTCGAAAGAATAAATTCGCAAATAGAGAGTAATGCAAAGTTGGAACTCAGTGTTGATTATTCGGAGGGAGTTACTAATGCGGAAGCGGTGCTTAATGATAATACTATATTAGAGCAACAAGCTATTGTAGAAGAACAAGCTCAAGTAAAGCCTAATCGCCCAACAAGAAGTTTGCAACAAAAAAGGGACATTAATGAAGTTGTAAGTATTGACGCAAAAGGAATTGATGCAGCACTTTATAAATGTAAGGATATTGAGTTTGAGGCAGCAACTGCCATGGCTATAGAAAGTTTTGTGATGGATACAAGTTCTGTTCTAATTACAGCAACCGATACTGACAACCCCTCTGATTCTAATAAAGATGATGTTACAACTCTAAAGAAGATGCAAAATAAAGCATCAAGAATATTTAAACGAGAAAAAGAAAGTGTTGCTAATACAGAGCCGAAAGAAGCAATAAAAAAGATTACAGAATTAGCAATTAAAGGGTTTAATAAAATGACTGAAAGTGAAATTTTCTTAAGCCAAAAAGATGAAGTACAGCAATAGCTTGTGTTTTACTAAGGCATATGTTTCTTATTATTTTCTCCATCCTTTTTCATTAATAAGTATTTAGTTTATTGAGCCATATAAAATGTTAAATTTGCGTTTTACGACCGTTGCATGAGCCAATATTTTATTCAAATATGAGGCGGCAGATTTTTTAAACCCGCAGGTTACTTTTGTAACTGAGGACTTTAAAAAAATCGACAACAAAATAGTTGGATGAAAGATTGGCTTTTATTGCCGAAAACTCATAATTATGCAACGGTCTTATTTTACGATATTATTATGGAATCAAGTCACAAACAATCTTTCTCAAAACCACTTTTATCCATTTGGATATTGGGAGTATTATCAGTTGTTTTTTATTTCCTGAGTTTGTTAATATCAAATTTTCAAACAGGTGACTTTGGTAATAATTATTTGCAAATAAAACTCCAGAACCATATTGAGGAGGTTGAGAATAATATGGACTTTATAGTTCATAATTATTTGCCAAATATTGACTCCTCAATTATTGATAATAAGCAATATTATTTCTCCAAAGATTTAATGGATTATGCAAATGCCAATAATATTCATGTGTTTGTTGTTGATAGCGAAAGTGAAACCATTGCCTGGACCGATAATAACTTTGAAATAAAGGCTCCTATAAATAATGGAGAGACTTTCTTTTATGAAAATCCAATAGGCTCTTTTATTGTTAAAGATGTTGTTAGCAAGAAGTATACAATAAGGTGTGTTTACAGACTATTTAGCTCCTATGCTGTTAGCAATGAGTACCTGAAAAGTGGACTGAATCCCAATCTAGATATTAGTAAACAGCTCGAATTAATTAATGATAAATCTAAAGAAAATGCATTAGTCAATCTATCTGGAGATTATTTAGTAAGCGTAATTTGGAAATCAAATATACTTATCTCATTAAAAACAATTGGGGGTATTTTTATTGTTTATATCTTATCATTTCTCTTTCTTATATCATTTGCATCTCAGTTGATTAGTATATTTATTAAGAATAATATATATAGCCTTTTGGGGAAAATATTTTCAATACTTATAATAGTATTTTTATATTTAAATATACTATTGCCTGATTTATTATACGAAAGTCCAATTTTTTCATCTTTTTCTTTTGCATCTTCATTCTTCGATAACTTGGGAGTATTATTCTTTTATTTGTTAGGAGCATTATTTATTGTATTCTCCATTGATTACTTTTTTAGAAGTGAGGAGTTTAGTATTAAGAAAAAATGGGAAGTTGTATTATATTTTGGAAGTATTATAGTTTTTGTTTTGCTGCTCCATTTTATTAAAGCAATAGTATCAGATCTGATTTTTAATTCTACAATATCATTTAACTTTTCAAGTATTTATAATATTTCTTATTTAGCAATTATAGGAATATTATCCATAGGTGTTAGCATTGCAATATTCTTAACAGTATTTGTTAACACTCATAAATTACTGCTTTCAATTAAGCTATCGCAGCATCTTATAGGCATACTTCTATTTTCTATTATTGAGTATTTTATAGTACTTTATAGAGGGGATAATGATTATTCTATATTGCTATTCTTTGTGCTGTTAAGTATTGTAAATATTATTATTGTGAATATTAGAACCAGTGTTGGTGGCAATACTGTTATCACAGTTTTTCTTTTAATGTTTTCGATATTAATCGCCTTTTGGTTTAATACTTTAAATGTAGAAAATGAGAGAATAAAGAGGAAAGCAATAATACAAACTCTTGCAGTTAATCAAGATCCACAGGCAGAATTTCTTTTTACTCAGATATCAAAAAAGATATATGCTGATGAGAAATTAATTGCAATGTTTGCTAATCAAAATATTGAATTTGATAGCCTTACTAATTATATAGAGAATAAATATTTTGAGAATAAAGAGCATTTTAAGAAATACGACTTTCAAACAACCGTTTGTACCAAGGACTTACAATTGCTAATAAGCCCTCAAAATATTGAGATAAATTGTGATACGTTTTTTTATAAAAACCTTATTAGTTTTGGGAAGCTTACCGACAATAAAAACTTATATAGACTTGACTATGGTAGTGGACAGATAAATTATTTAGGAGTATTTAGGTTTTATAATAATACAGAGAACTTAAATCAGGTTTTTACTGTTTATATGGAGATAAACTCTAAGCTCAAAAGAAAGGGTTTTACTAGAGTTTTGAGGGCTAAAGAATACGATCCATTTGTGAAAATATCGAAATATTCATTAGCAAAATACGAAAATGATATTATGGTAGAGAAGTATGGGAATTATACTTTTCCAGAGCATATTCCAAAGGATTTTATTAGTGATAAAGATTTAAGTTTTACGACTGTTAAAAATTATAATCACTTAGTTTATAAGCTAAATGATGATGTGGTTTTTGTGCTTAGTTTGCAAGAGCAGCCTATGCTTGGTCAGCTAGCGCCTTTTTCATATTTATTTATCCTTTTAGGGATACTTTTCACTGTTCTGTTGTCATTCAATAGTATTAATACTTTTAGGAGATTAAATGTAAAGTGGAATTTTGGGAAAAGGCTACAAATAATAATGGTGGTGATTATCTTAAGCTCATTTGCTATAATTAGTGTTATTACATTGCTGTATATTAATGATTTGGATAGTTCTAAAAATAGAAATCAACTTACCGATCTTTCTTTGGCACTGCAAATAGAATTTGAACATAAGCTGTCGGGAGAGAGTGATCTAACAAAAGTTGATCCAGATTATCTACAGTCGTTATTGTATAAATTTGGGAAAGTATTTGATACTGATATAAATATTTATCAGCTCGATGGAAAACTACTAATGAGTACTAGGTACGAGATTTTTGATAGGAATCTTATGTCAGAGTTGATGAACCCAAAGGCTTTAAAGGATCTGAAACACGACCATCAGAGTATTTATATAGATAGAGAGAATATAGGTTCTCTGAAGTTTTCTTCGGCATACATGGCATTTCATAATTCTAATGATGAAATAATAGCTTTTATAAATTTACCATATTTTGCTCGGGAAGAGGTTCTTAAAAGTGAAATATCTACTCTTTTAATGGCACTTATGAATGTTTATGTGCTAATAGTGGTGATCGCTATTCTTATTATTTTATTTGTGAGTAAGTATATTTCGCAACCATTGCATATGCTTAAAGAAAAGTTTCAGATGGTGAGTATTGGTAATGAAAACAGTAAGATAAAATGGACTGGGATTGAGGAAATAGAGACTTTGGTTGTTGAATATAACAGAATGATTGATGCCCTTGCACTGAGTAGCGAACGGCTTGCCAAGAGTGAAAGAGAAACTGCTTGGCGTGAAATGGCTAAGCAGGTAGCTCATGAGATTAAAAATCCACTTACTCCAATGAAGCTCTCTGTGCAATATATGATACACTCATACGACGAAAATAGAAGTGATAATAAAGAGAGGCTCCAAGCATTATCGAATACACTTATTGAGCAAATAGATAATCTTACTGATATTGCTACAGCCTTTTCAGATTTTGCAGATATGCCAAAATCAACAATGGAAATCAATAATCTGGAGTCAATAATTAATACCGCAGTAGATATTTATAAGGATTATTCGGATGTTATTATTAATGTGAATTTTGACGAAGACGTAAATTTATATATTGACAAAAACCAGTGGATTCGGGTTTTTAATAACCTAATTAAAAATAGTATTCAGGCTGCCATTGCCAATAGGGAACTTATTATTGATATAAATGTAATAGTTGCAGAAAATAATGTAGTTATTACTTTTGCCGATAATGGTCATGGTATTGAAAGTGATATGAGGCATAAGATATTTGTTCCTAACTTTACTACTAAGACCAAAGGCTCGGGCCTTGGGCTAGCGATGGTTAGAAATATTGTTAGTAATAGCAATGGCGAAATAGATTTTGTTTCAGAGCCTGAAAAAGGGACTGTATTTACAATAAAGATAAGTAATGGGTAAGATTGTAAAATTTGATTTTGATAATAAGGAACTTCATAAGCTTGCAATGGAAATCAGAGTTGAGGTTTTTGTGAATGAGCAAAAAGTTCCTCAGGAAATAGAGTGGGAATATGAAGAAGATTGTACGCATTTTCTTATTTATCGTAAGCGTAAAGCTGTTGGTACAGCTAGATATCGAATAGTTGATGATGTAATTAAATTTGAGCGATTTGCAATCCTTAAAGTGGCGAGAGGCAAAGGTCTTGGACGCGATATAATGCGCTATATGCTAAACGATGTGCGCCCTCTTAAAAAACGAATAATGCTCAACTCTCAAGAATATGCTGTGGACTTTTATAAGCAAGCAGGTTTCATAATCTGTGGCAGCAAATTTATGGAAGGCGGCATTCCTCATTATCCGATGGAATATGAAGCCCCCGATATATTGGAGAAAGCTCTTGGCCTAGCTGTTTGTAGGCGGTAGGGAGTAAACAGTAGGCAGAATGCTGTATTGAAGACTGAAGACTGCGAACTGAAGACTGCGAACTGAAGGCTGAGTCTAAATAATAAATCCAAATAAACCAAGCTTTTCCATACTTTTGCAAATATAACAAACACATCAAATATATGAATATAGTATTTATGGGAACTCCAGAGTTTGCAGTAGCGCCGTTACGGGCTTTGGTAAATAGCAAGCATAATGTCGTGGGCGTAGTAACTGTGGCTGATAAAAGAGCTGGGCGAGGAAAAAAAATGCGGGCTAGTGCTGTTAAGGAGTATGCTCTAGAGCAAGGAATAGAAGTATTGCAACCAGAGAAATTGCGCGATGAGAACTTTGTGCAAAGACTAAAGGAACTAAATGCTGATGTATTTGTTATTGTTGCTTTTCGTATGCTTCCAAAAGTTGTTTGGACTATTCCTGCTAAAGGGACTTTCAATATTCATGGTTCGCTATTGCCACAGTATCGGGGTGCTGCACCTATTAATTATGCAATAATAAATGGCGATACCGAAAGTGGGCTCACAACTTTTATGATTGATGAGAAGATAGATACTGGAAAAATTATTTTGCAGCGCAAATGCCCAATTGATAATAACGATGATGCAGGAATACTACATGATAAGCTTATGCTTATGAGTGAGTCAATAGTTATTGATACTTGCAATTTAATAGAAGGTAATAAGGTAGACCTAATTCCTCAAGAGGAGGTTTCTGATGAAATATTAATAAGGTCAGCTCCAAAAATATTTAAGGAAGATTGTAAAATATCTTCAAATAAGGATACGAAAAGCATATATGATTTTATAAGAGGTTTAAGCCCTTATCCTGCTGCATTTATAAAAATTATTTCGCCAAAAGGAGAAGAGTTCATTATGAAAATATTTAAAACAGAGATTATAGAATCAGATTCGGAAGTCTGTGCTATATATACTGATGGAAAGAAAGAGCTGTATTTAGGTTTGAATAATGGTAGATTGAAAGTGCTTTCGTTACAATTGCAGTCAAAAAAACGCATGGATGTAGCAAGCTTTTTAAGTGGATTCTCTATTGATAATAACTGGAAATGGAGCTAAAACAAAGCTTTACCTTGCCGTAATAGTAGTGTTTTAGGTACTTTTGAGAGGGTTTAGGAGCTTATATTTATTAACAATTGGAAAAAAAGACAGTTTTTCAGAAATTATTTATAGTGAGTTAGTTGCAAGGTTTATATTAATTCATAGTAACATAATTCACATAATAACAGGTAGTTATAATTACTGCAATTTAATATTTTTGATAGATAAATAAATATCTTTTATCGTCGACTTATTAACAATGTCAATGTTTTAGGGCTGTAGGGCTTGTTTATTATATTAATTCTATTATATTTGTGGTATAAATTATAATAAACATTTAAAAGATACAAAAAATGAACAAAACACAATTAATCGACGCAATGGCTGCAAAGTCTGGCTTGAACAAAGCTGATTCAAAAAGAGCATTAGAAGCATTTATCGGATCTACAACTGACGCACTAAAAACAGGTGATAGAGTTGCTTTAGTAGGATTTGGTTCTTTTTCAGTAAACGAAAGAGCTGCTCGTACAGGTCGTAACCCTAAGACTGGTGAGGCTATTCAAATTGCTGCTAAAAAAGTTGTTAAATTTAAAGCAGGTTCTGATTTAGCTTTATAATCTTCAGCAAAAGAAACTTATGAGAGCCTTCATCGTTTTATACGGTTGAAGGCTTTTTTTATGGTTATAGTAATTATATCAGTTATTTTTTTATGAGTAATACAATTGAAAACAAAAAAAAATTAAGAGAGTATTTGTTTGGATTTATTTCTGATAATAAAAGAAATCTTTTCGAAAAAAATATTTTGAATAGAACGCGGCACTTAACTGTTGTGCTCGAAAATATATACCAGCCACATAATGCTAGTGCGGTGCTTCGCTCCTGCGATATTTTTGGTATTCAGGATGTTCATATTATTGAGAATTCCAATAAATATAAACTTAGTGAGCAGGTTGCAATGGGGTCGTCCAAATGGTTGAATATGTATAAGTACAATACTGCGGAGGATAATACCATCGATTGTTTTAATAAATTGCGAGCTAAAGGGTATAAGATAGTGGCAACTACGCCGCACGAAAAAGATGTAATGCTTGACGAAATGCCCTTAGAACAAAAAACGGCTTTGGTATTTGGAACTGAATTAAATGGCTTGTCTGATGTGGCGCTTGAAAATGCTGATGCTTATGTAAAGATTCCTATGTATGGATTTACTGAGAGTTTTAATATATCAGTATCTGCAGCCTTAAGTATGTTTCATCTGAGTGAGAAAATCAGAAAATCAGATATTGACTGGCAACTTAGCGAAGAGGAGATAGTAGATATACATATAAATTGGGCTAAAGGAGTAATTAAAAAATCAGATTTGATAGTAGAGGATTATATAATGCAAATAGAAAAATAGCATGAAGAATTTTAAAAAATATTATAAATTAAAAACCACTCCCGATCAAGTATATCTTGGTTTGACAACAGAGCTGACTATTCGATTATGGTCAGGCGAGGCAACTAAGTTTATTGCCGAAGAAGGTGCTGAGTTTTCTATGTTTGATGGGAATATACTAGGGAAAAATATAGAATTGATTCCTGGCGAAAAAATAGTTCAGCAATGGTATTTCGGCGATCAAGAAGATGATTCGATAGTCACCTTTAAGTTGCACGAAGATAAAAGTAATACTTCACTAGAGTTATTGCATACTAATATTCCTGACGAAGCTTTCGAAGATATGGTTGATGGTTGGAATGATGTATATATGGATAGGCTTATGGAGTTTTATTATGAATAGTTTGCTTTAATTATTAATATAAGCATTTTTATTTCATACAAACTTGTTTATAGTTTTAGGGATTGTATTCTTAATAATGTACTTATCTGCCAATAAATATAAATTATTTGCTACACTTTATAATGCTAATATTGGCTAGCTATTCCTATAAATATTGATAAAGTGATAATTTGGAAAACCCTAATTCTATTCCCTAAAAATTCAAATTCCTATATATAATTATTGAATAAAAATGTGCATAATACTGTTAAAAAATAGGTATAATTACCCCTATTTGTTAGTTATTATAAGACATATATTTGTATTTAGTTAAAAACTAACATTAATATATAAATAAATGAAATTAATAATTATTTTAGGATTAAGCATTTTAATGTCGATGGGTTTATTTGCTCAGACAAACTATTACGGTATGACTTCTAGTGGTGGAGTTAGTAATGAAGGAACAATTTTTAAAACTGATACTACAGGAGGGAATCTGCAAACTGTTTTCAATTTTGAATATTATCATGCAGGGCGAACGCCTAATAGTGTATTTACTCAAGCATCGAATGGAAAAATATATGGTACAACTCAATTTGGAGGTGCTAATGTATGCTCTTTTCCGTGGTATCAATATCAAAAGTATAGTGGTGTAATATTTGAATATGACACTAGTAATGGTAACTATAATGTACTTTTTAATTTTGATGATACAACAACAGGTTGTTGGCCACAAAGTGCGCCAATATTAGCACCAAACGGGAAGCTTTATGGTGTTACACCAGGTATTGGAGGTTTTAGTCAACATTATGGTACAGTATATTCCTATGAATTATCTACAGGAACTTATACTAAGATTCATTCTTTTGGTCAAAATTCTGACGGAGAAAATCCTGTTGGAAATCTATTGTTAGCTTCTGATGGAAAACTTTATGGTATTACTTCTGATGGTGGATATAATGACAAGGGTGTGATTTTTACAATAGATCCTGCTACTGATACCTACACTTTGAAACTGGATTTGCAAAACGGTTCGAGTGGAAATAAAGCAGCGCAAGATGCAAGGTCGGGTTTAATACAATCTACTAATGGAAAAATATATGGTACCTCAGAGTCAGGAGGGAATTATCCTAATGGTTATCAATACGCTTTTGGAAATATATTTGAGTATGATCCTGTAACTAATATAGCTATAAATTTATATGGCTTTAGTAATGATTCTCTTGGTAAAAATCCTGAGGGAGCTCCAGTATTAGTAGGTACAAATGAGCTTTATTGTATTACACGCCGATACTATCAAATTCCAGGAACTTATAATCAAGAGCCTCATTCTTACCTATGGAAATATACAATATCTACCGGTATAGCTATTGTTGTAGATAGCATTGCCAATGGAAGTTATAATAGTGAAATATTGGTAAATACAAATGGTAAAATTATAATTACGGGTAAAGACTATAATATTTCTTCTTCCATGCGCTTCTGGGAATATAATCCTTCAACAAATACAAAAATCTTAGTTGACACAAGTGCAAACCTTAGTTATATATATAAAGGTTTAATGTTAGCCTCAAATGGAAAATATTACACAGGAGGCGACTACTATTCAAGCCTTCCTGCAAATACTGGCACTGATGGTTCTTTTATTGAGTATGATGCATCAAATCATACTGTAACAGAAAAGTTTAAATTCTCAGAACCTGTTGATGGAATAAATCCAGAAGGAGATTTGATAATGGTAACTAATGGGAAATTATATGGTATGACCTCTAAAGGTGGTGCTAATAATAAAGGTGTTGTTTTTGAATTTAATCCTGCTAATGATAGCTATACTAAAAAGTTTGACTTGGATAGTTTAACTGGTTATGAACCAAAAGGTGGATTAATGGAGGCTTCAAATGGTAAGCTCTATGGTCTAACTTCTCGAGGAGGTGATAATAGCTTTGGAACAATTTTCGAAATTGATACTAATACATGGGTAATAACAAAGAAAGCAGATTTCTCTAATTTAGTTGGAATAAAACCCATGGGGAAAATGGTGGAAGCTTGGGATGGTAAACTATATGGTTTGACTGCAAATAATGGTGGAACTATTTTTCAATATGATATAAATACTTCTATAATAACTAATAAACATAGCTTTACATATAATGATGGTACTTCACCTCAAGGAAGCCTTTCTCTTGCAGATAATGGTAAGTTGTATGGTCTAACTAGTTATGGTGGTCAGAGCTATTATTCGAATGGAACATTATTTGAATACGATCCTACTACAAGTACTTTTACAATGAAAAAAGAAATGTATAATTATACGGGTTATCATTCGCAAGGAAACACACCTCTAATGGGTTCTGATGGCAAAATGTATCTTGTTCTTTCTACTGGTGGTTCAGGAAATACTGAATATGAAGGTGGTGCTATTGACGAGTATATTCCTGGATCCATAATTGTTACTAATAAAGCAAATTTCTCGGTAAGTAATACAGGCTCCAAACCAATGGGTGACCTTATGGAATCTGCAAATGGGAAATTATATGGTTATGCATGGATTGGTGGTGCTAATAATAAAGGAACTATTTATGAGTATAATCCATCTACTGCCATACTAACTAAAAAAACTGATTTTAACGGAACAAATGGAGCTAATCCAATTCATGGGTCGCTTACCGAGTCTAATACTTCAGCTATTGTAATAAACCAACAACCTAGTATTAATACAGAATGTATAGGTGATACTACTTATTTGAGTATTGCCGCTGTGCATGGTACTTTACTTCATTATCAATGGTATAAAGGAAGTAGCAGAATTTCTGGCGCAACCAATGATACATTATTTATTAATGGTTTAGATGCTAGCGATGCAGGAACCTATTTTTGTAAAATTACTGGAGGGACTAAAGCTGTTATAAGTAATAGTATAGTAGTGGTGCCAGTCAGTATACCTGTTGTAAGTATTAGTAATCTAGCAAATGAGTATTGTCTAAATGCTGCTGATGTTAATATTACAGCAACACCTAGTGGTGGAGTCTTTAGTGGCACAGGAACTTCGGGTAGTGTATTCTCTGCATCAACAGCAGGAGCTGGAAATTTTGTTGTGTTATATACATACACAAATGCGCAATCGTGTAGTAATACCGATACTGTTAATGTAACAGTTAATGCCTTGCCAGATGCAAGCTTTAGCGGTTATACTTCAACTTATTGTAATAATTATGCTATTGATACATTAATTCCAACTCAGATTGGTGGTGTTTTCTCCGGTTCGGGAGCTATTACGGGTAACTTATTTGACCCATCTTATTATGTGCCATCGGGTTGGTTATTTATTTCGGCAAAGATGAAATATGCAATTACCGATGCAAATGGTTGCTCAAATACTGATTCTGTTTATGTGAGTATATATCCTACTCCAACTGTTTCAATCAGTGGATTAGATAATCAATATTGTCATAATGCAGATAACGATACAGCTGTTGTTAGCCCTGTTGGGGGAACTTTTACGGGAAATGTTCTTGCAAATAATATTTATAGCCCTGCTATTGTGGGAATAGATACTTTAATTTACTCTTTTACAAATAGTAATCAATGTACTGATATGGATACTGTTATTATTACAGTAAATGCCTTACCTACAGTAAGTATCGATAATATTGCAGTATCTTATTGCAATAATGAAGCTGATGTACAAATTCAGGCAAGTCCTGCCGGTGGCTTGCTTACGGCTTCGAGCGGTCTTATAGGTAGTGTTTTTAGTCCTGCTGCTGCTACTGTTGGAACAAATAATATTATTTATTATTATGTTGATGCCAATACTTGTTATAATTACGACACAGTAGACTTTGACGTATTTGATTCTCCTACTGTTGATTTGGGTGATGACCAAACTATTTGTATTAACCATACAATTGATATTGATGCTGGTGCAGGTTCTAATTATATATATTTATGGAATGATGGTTCTACTTTGCAAACTCTATCTATAGATGCTCAAATTTTAGGAGTAGGAACATATACTTATTCTGTAGTTGTACGCAATAGTGATGGTTGTGAGCAAACCGATTCTATTGATATTATTGTAGAGGCCTGTACGGGGATTGAACATGTTAATGGATTATTAGATATTAGTATTTATCCAAATCCAAGTAATGGTAAGTTCTATATCAATCTTGACGGAGTTAATAGTGGCAGTGTGCAAATGAATATTTATACAGCCACAGGAAAAGTAATAATTAGTAAGCAATTGGACGAACTTAATTCTAAAGATGAGTTGATAGATCTTTCTGAAATGCCTACAGGTATTTATTATTTAAATATAAGTGATGGGATTAATTCAATAAATAAAAAACTGATAATTAAATAGATAAAGATAATAATATATATGTAAAAGGGTCAAAACAATATTGTTTTGACCCTTTTTTGACGTTATAATATCCGTCTTAATTTCTATTTAAAAATTATTGATGATTAGTATCTGATAAATCGTAAATGCGATAATACTTGTTTTCAAAAACTACTGTTTTATCTAAATGTATATCCGTTCCAAATCTGGTTTTAAGAATAATAATATTAGTACAGCCTTGTTTTTTTAGACTTAAGATGCTATCATTTAGGAATTTATTTGTA